>JAKBCQ010000482.1 GCA_021807585.1 Planctomycetota bacterium
AAACTGGGAGGTCGTTTACGGCGCGCAGGCGTTGCAAAGCCGAGCGAACGAGCTCCATTATCCCATGATCGCATCAAATATCCGTTGGAGCGATACGAAAAAGTTGATGTTCCCGCCTTATCTGCTTAAGGAGGTGAACGGAGTTCGGGTCGCGGTCGTCGGTTTTACCGATCCCGACGTGCCGACGCGTCAACCGCCGAGTTACAGTCGCGGATTGACGTACGAAGACGAAAGCGGTTTGCAATCATTGATCGATCGAGTCCGCGGCGAAGAGCGAGCCGAGGTCGTTTTGCTGCTCACGCACGTCGGTCTCCCCAAGGCGATCGGCCTGGCGGAACGGCTTTCGGGGGTCGACGCGATCCTTTCAGGAGATACGCACGAACGTACATATCAGCCGATCGTTCGGAACAAGACATGGGTTGTCGAGCCCGGAAGCTTCGGGTCGTTTCTGGGACGGCTCGATCTGACGGTGAACGAGGGGCGAGTCGTCGATCGTCGCTGGGAGTTGATCGAACTTCGGTCCGATCGGTTCGGCGAGGACGCTTCGATTCGCGGTGTCGTCAAGGAATCATTGGCGCCGTTTCGATCGCGGCTCGACGCGGTAATCGGTCAGACCGAAGTCGATCTGGCGCGGTATTCGGTTCTGGAAACATCGCTCGACGCGGTTTTGGCGGACGCGATTCACACCGCGACGGGCGCCGACGCGGCGCTCTCGAACGGCTTTCGGTTCTCTCCTCCCACGCTCGCGGGGCCGATTCGCGAGTCGGACTTGTGGAATTGGTATCCGATCACCACGCGCTTGAAAACGGGACGAGCGACGGGGAAGCAAATACATGATTACTGGGAACGAGAGATTGATCATGTGTTTGCGAAAGATCCGAAAATGCTCTTCGGCGGGTGGCTTCCGCGTCCGTCGGGGATGACGGTCGTTTTTGAGGCGGGGGCGCCGAAAGGAAAACGGACGCGTGAGATTCGGATCGGCGGTTCGTTGATCGAAGATGAACGTGTTTACACGATCGCGGCGTGCGAACGCGAGGGAGACGCCCCCGACACGCTTTGCAGGATCCCGCATGTCAAAGATCCGAAAGTGTCGGTTACGACGGCGCACGAGGCGGTGCGAAGTTATCTCAAGGCGCGTTCGCCGATTACGAATCCCGAATCGGGGCGCGTGCGGGCGATCGATTTACCCCGGGTCGTGCGATCGCAGGCGATCGCCAAGTAAAGCGATACGTCGTCGAACGAATCGGCGAGACGATCGCTCGCCTCGCCGATAAGATTACATTTTGATTCTATTTATCCATACTTGCACTTGTGGATGATTATCAGACGATTTATGGATCTGTCATTCGGGCGAATCTCCCGCGAGAGTCGAGATTTCTTGGGGGAGGGGGATTCCGGTCGCGGCTGAGGCGCGACGGAGTTCGGCGTCGGACGGTTTTTTCACCGCGATCGGCGCGGTTCGTGAATTCGGTTTGGGGTTGATATTCACGCGTCGAGGGGTTTCGACTTTGTGCGCGGCGTCGACGCGAGTCGAGGCGACGGCGTGAGTCGACGGTGCGTAAGCCTGAGCGCCGTTCTCCTCGTTCGCCCGAGCGCCGTCGGCCTCGTAAGCGTGAGCGCCCGCGGGAGCGTAAGCGGTTGCGGCGGATCGGCCGAGGGGGGGCGACGCGGCGGGATTCGCGAGCACGGTCGGGGTTTCAACCCGATCGGCCGCTCCGTCTTGTCGCGCGGTTTGATCGTGCGCCAGCCGGCGCAACGCGGCGACCGCAACCGGGAAATCGGGTTGAAGCGCGAGCGCCTTTTGATAGTGGAAGCGAGCCTGATCGGTTTGTCCTCGCCCCGCGAGGATGTAGCCGACGTTCGCGTGCGCCGCGGGCTCTCCCGCGACTTTCGTAAGAACTTTGATCGCCTCATCGGTCTTGCCCGCCGAGGCGAGCGTGAGGCCGAGGTTGATTTGATAGCGGGGGTCGGTTTTATCGAGTCGAACCGCGGTTTTGAGCGATCGCTCGGCATCCGCCCAGCGGTTTTGAAGGTGATAGCTGTAGCCCGCGTCGTTCCAAACTTTGGGATCGTTGGGGCTGTGCTTGAGCGCCTCGCGGTAATGGACCTCGGCCTGTTCGAATTGTCCGATCCGGTCGAGGACGTTTCCCATGCGGCGGTGCGCAAGCGAGTGGAGGTCGCGGCCGGGGACGGGTCCGTCCTTTCGGCTCCGCTTGCGTTGAGCGGCCTCGATCGCGCGGGAGTATTCGCCGATCGCCGCGTCGAAATTCTCTTGTGTTTCGTACACGCGACCGAGGTCGATGTGGATTTTGACCTCGTCGGCGGGTCCGACTTTGGCTTTGAAATCGGTTTTGCGAGTCGGCTCCTCGTCGATCGAAAGCCGATGCTCGGCGCGTCCGTCGCGCGGTTTGCCGTCGCCGGCGAAGACGGTCGCCGACCGGAACGCGGGCGCCGCGGTCAAACATAAAATAATAAAATATCTATGATAAGATTGATATCCGCGCATGCCTTTGTCTCCGATCGGCGGCCTGATCATCGAGCCGAATTGAAACGACGTTATCGCTGTCCGCCGCCGCTGAAGGTCGCGGTGGTGGAGGGGGTGACGCTGAAATTGAACGGCGCCATGCCGTATCGATACACTTCGATGTTGTACATATTGCCGGCCTCGGTTCCGAATGCGCCGTAATACGGCGACGGACCGACGACGACGCGTTCGGCGCCGACCGGCGCGCCGACGTGACTCATCAGCGCGACGACCGCGTTTTTACGAGCGTCGGCGAGCTGGGGATCGTCGGGGGTCCATTCGACCACCATCGGTCCAAGCCACTTGGGCATCTTCCGCGCCATATCGTTGAAGCGGCGAGCCCCGGCTGGGCTAAGCCGGGTCGTTCCGACCAGGAAATCGGAGCGATAGAGCGTGAACTGGTGAGGATCGGCTTTGGCTTTCATCGTTCCGATCGTCTCGTAAAGGTAATAGCCGAGCGGGGGCTCGACGAACTCTTGAGGATCGCCGATGAAATGGCGATGAACGGTGTCCATCGTCCGCCGCGCGGCGCGACGGATCGGCCCCGGCGGCTTATTGCGGTGAAAATGGCCCGCGGCGGGGGCGGGACCGGTCGGTTGAACGACCGGCGCCTCGACGGGCTCCTGCGCGAGGGCGGTCGTCGCGACGCAGAGCGCAATCGCGGCGACGGCCGTCGTCGGTCTTAAGTGAATTATCCGCATAAGTTAAACCTTATTATATACTTGTCTCTCGTTCCGGAACGGACTTCGCGAAGGGGCCTTGAGCCCGCCGGGGTTAATCGGCGTGGCCGTGCGGCCCGACCACCCAGGTGTTCTCACTTTGATAATGCTTCATGATTTGAAGCGGATCGTGCTCGATGACGGTCGAGCGGAAGTTATAGCCCGTTTTGCCCTCGATGCGACCCAGGAAGAAGAACTCGAAATCGTTCGGTTCGAGCACGCGATCGCCGGGCGCCGGGAGCGTTTCATTGGCGTCGAGCGGCTCGACGAGTTCGGGGGTTACAAGCACGACGAGTTCGGTCTCGACGGTCTGGATCGAATTGCTGCTGAAGAGCGGTCCGACGATCGGCAAATCTCCCAGCACGGGGACGCGGTTCGTCGTCGCGTTCGTCGTCGATTGGAGCAATCCCGCGATCGCGAGCGTTTGGCCTTCCTTGAGCCTTACAACCGTTCTGGCGCTGCGTTGATCGATCGCGGGAACTTGTCCTCCGTTCACCGTCGTTCCGCCGGCGAAGTTGAGCTGGCTGAACACGGGTTGGACGTCGAGTTGGATGACGTCGTTGGGAAGAATTTGGGGAAGGAACTGGAGGATCGCTCCGAACGACGCGAACTGGACGGTGACGACCGCGGTTCCACCGGGAATCGACGAGCTTTGCGGGACGGGATAGGGGAAC
>JAKBCQ010000483.1 GCA_021807585.1 Planctomycetota bacterium
AGCGAACGCCGACGGCGAAACGACGTTGATCGTGCGAACCGACGGGGTCGATCGTACGATCGATTGCGTTCGAGGGGGTTGGAAGAAGGGGAAGATCGCGTTCGGCAGGTTTACCGAACAGCCCGCGGCGGCGAGCGGAGCATGGACGGGGGACGATACGTTCAAAGCAAAGATCTGTTTTTATGAAACGCCGTTTACGATTAGCGTCGAGATCAAGTTCGCGGGAGACGAGGCGACCGTGGGGGTGGAGTCCAACGTCGGTTTTGGTCCCACGGGCGAGGCGAAGCTTTCGGGCAAGGTTGAGAAGTGAACGAAGGCTTTCTCCTCGGGTTGACGACAAAACAACGGCGAGCCGAAGGATCGGCTCGTGAATCGCCGCGATCGCCGGTTGGACCGGGGTCGCGGCGAGGGAATTCAAACAATGAATGGAAATATGGAGTTGAATAGAATGGTTACGGTGAAGGAATAAGCTGGGGATCCTGGATTCGAACCAGGACTACTTGATCCAGAGTCAAGCGTGCTACCGTTACACCAATCCCCAATTTTCGGCGTGGCCTCTTTTTGTAGCGGCGAGTGAGCGTGGATGTCAAGGGTTTGAGGCGCGCAAACGATCTCTCGACCTCCCAAGGCTCCTCCCGGTTTCATCCCGGGGTTGTCGAGTCGCCGGGCGCCGGTACAATGCGAAGGTGTGGATCGAGCCGTGAGAATCCGACGATCGTTCGGCGAGAAGCTCGGTTTACCGGCGAACTCGCGATCCCTGAAGCGTCAGAAGGTTTCCGTCGGGTTAGGGTTCACGAGCGACCGAGCGGGCGACGATTGGACGAGAACGACCGAGGGATCGATTGATGAAGCGAAGGATTCGCCGTTTCGCGGTTATCGTCTTTGCGGTTCCGCTGATCGTCACGGGAAGTTGGTTCGGCTATAAGTTCGCGACGGCTAATTTCGCCGAGGTCGTTCCGGGCGCGATTTATCGGTCGGGGCAGCTTGATTCGAAGACGCTGGGCCGCCTTGTCGGCGAGAAAAAGATCAAGACGGTGTTGAACTTACGGGGATCGCATCCCGAATCGGAATGGTATCGTCGTGAGCGGGAAGCGACGCTCTCGGCGGGAGCGGTTCAGGTTGATATTGCGTTGTCTTCGAGCGAATGGATGTCTCGTGCGCAGGCGAAGGCGCTTCTGGAGGCGCTTGACACATCGGAATATCCGATTTTGATACATTGTTGGAGGGGCGCCGAGCGGACGGGGCTCGTTTCGGCGATCACCCGGCTGCTCGCGGCGGAAGGTTCGATCGCCGCGGCGGAGGGGCAGTTTTCGTGGCGTTATTTGTACTTTCCGGTGGGTCATGGAGTGATGATGACGAAACACATTCGTCAATATCAAGATTGGCTTACGGAGGAAAAGCTTGCGCATTCGCCCGAAACGTTTCGGCGTTGGCTGCGATCGGGGTATCGTCCGGGGAGTCCGTGCCGTGAGGATTGGCCTTACGATCCTTATCCGGTGATCGTCGTCTCGAAACCGAAAGCGACCGCGATTCGATGAGTGAGACGAACAAGGCACAGGAATTTCATGATACTTTGATTCGAGTGCGGTACGCCGAGACCGACCGGATGGGGTTGTTGCATCACGCGAATTACTTTGTCTATTTCGAGACGGCGCGGACCGAGATGCTTCGTGCGCGGGGCTTTTCGTATCGCGACATCGAGGACGCGGGATGTTTTTTAGTCGTGGTGGAGATCGGCTGCAAGTTCAAGCGGCCCGCGTATTATGATGATCTTTTAACGATAAGAACATTCGTCGAACGTGTGACGCACGTGAAGATTGTGCATCGATATGAGGTGATGCGAGACGGCGTTTTGTCGGCCGAGGGGCGATCGACACTGGCGTGTGTGGACCGCGAGGGAAGGCCGCGGGCGCTTCCCGAATCGCTGCGCGGCGGCGACGGCGATTGAGCCGCGAGCGATCGCGGCTTTGATCAAAATGCGTTCTTGTAGGTATCTGGATCGAAATATGTCGAGCAAATCTATCTAAGCGCACGAATATCGGTCGGAGGGGGATCCCCGCGGCGCGATCGGGCGGGTCGTCGTGGGCGATCGCCAATCATTATGATCTATGTATATTAAATGCCTTCGATGTTTCCATCGAAGACGGTTTCGGCGTCGCTGACGACTCCGTGGAGGATCGCCGCGGCGTCTTCCTCGTCGAGGCCGAGGAGTTCGCGGATTTCGTCGAGTCGATCGTGTTCGCTGGGGGTGACGACGCGATCGGCGACGATGCGACGAATCGCCCAGGTGAATTCTTCCTGTTTGCACGCCGAGACCCAGTCGGAGTCGAGCGCGAGGGCTTTTTCGTCGGAATCAAGGTTTGCGAATTCGGCCTGTGTTCTTGGGTAAAGTTCGACCGCGCGGCGGAGTTTTCGGCGCCATTGCTCGCGATCGTAACCGGTCGTGGAAGCGGACGAATCCGGTGCGGCGGGATCGGGCGAAAGCGAAACCCCGCTTTGAGCTCCGGGGTCGGGACGTTTGGCGGAGATCCCGGCAAGTGCGTGTCGATCCTCGAGCACGCGCTTCAGCTTATCGAGAAAGCTCATCGGACGATTCCTCGTGGAAAAAACTTTTCATTGAGACGAACGATCGGCTTCGAATCGGCGCGGTTTGGGAACACCCGAATCGGTCTTGGGGGATTCGGCGGAGTCGGATCGACCGCCGGTTGCGCGAGGTTGATCCAACGCGTCTGGATGCGCCGTGGCGGTTTTGGACGCGGGAACGCTCGTCGCGGGGGGGTTCGACCCCGCGGCAGGCGGAGGCTGATCCGCGGGTTTCGCCGCGGCTTTTCCTCCCGCGCTCGCTTTTTCGGCCTTGGGAGGATTGAAATAATCATACACGGCGCGGGCGACCTGGGCGCAGAGCCGATTACCCGCGTTGTCGGGAGCGTAACGCTTATCTTCGTTGTCTTTGGTTAATACGCAAAGCGCGATCGGCCCCGCGGGGGTGTATAAAATACCCGCCGCGGTGCGGATCTCGTCGACGCTCCCCGTCTTGAACGCGACCTTCGTTCCCGGCGGCAGAAATCGTGGAAACTTGTCTTTATCGTCGCATGCTTTTAAATGATCAAGCATCGCCTCGCAGGCGTCTTTGGAAACGAGTTCTTTTTTGTAGATTTTTTCACACAAAATGATCATATCGGCGGCGGTGGTTGAGCCGAGGCCGAATTGTTTGCTCCGGTCGGGGAAGATCGAGGTATCGCGGCGATAGACTTTGGAGTGGATTTTGGTGGCGGGCATGCCGAGCGATTCCATTCGTTTGGCGGTGGCGGCGAGGCCGATCTGGTCGAGGACGAGGTTGGTCGCGGTGTTATCCGAGTAGACGATCATCAGGTGGACGGCGTCGACGAGGGGGAAGGTTGTTCCATCGGAGAAGTGATACGTAAGGATTCCCGAACCTGGAACTTTATCGGCTTTTTTCAGGGTGATCGTCTTGGCGAGGTCGATTTTGTGATCGTTCGCCTGGAAATAGGCTTCGATCATCACGGCGAGTTTGATGAGGCTGGCGGTCGGCATGGGCTCGGCGGCGTTGAGGTTGTACGAGACTCCGGTATCAAGATGTTTGACGGCGATCGCAACCTTCCCTTTGTGCGCGTCGACGAGCGGTTTGAGGACCGATTCGAGCGTCTCCTCGGCGGCGACGGCCGCGGCGGAAACCCCTGCGAACGAAGCGATCAGGAAGATCCACGGAAGCGTTTTCATCAAGATCCGCCGAGGATTGGGGTGAATCGATCGATCAACGTTCAAGAACCCGTTAAGGCCGACGAGAATCCCAAGCGGGCAAGCGAACGCGATTCATTATGCCGGCGCCGCGGGCTTCGTCTCAAGCGGATGCGGGATGGAGCGAGCGGTTTCTTTCAGATGACCGAAATCGCC
>JAKBCQ010000484.1 GCA_021807585.1 Planctomycetota bacterium
GAAGCTCCGCCGCCGAAAGAAAAGAATTGGAAACTAAAATTTGGGTATATGTCAATTGTTGGGGACGTCCGCGAACATAATGAAGATAATTATCATATACCGATTGCTAGATCAACTCGCGGGATAAACGGCGGCGGGGGGAACGGTCGAGGGACGACGACGACGATTGAATATCAACCCGAGGTCGCGGATACGGGTTGCGAGTTATTCATCGTGGCGGACGGGATGGGGGGTCAGCTTGCGGGCGAGCAAGCGAGCAAGATGGCGGTGGAGATCATTCCTCAGGAGATCGGCCGGAGGTTGGCGTCGCGGGGGGAGTCCGAGGATGTCGACGTGGTCGCCGCGGTCAAAGACTCGATGGCCGAGGCGAACAAGCATATACTTGCTCTATCGCATATTGAGACTGAATACACCAACATGGGGACGACGGTCGTTCTCTGTTTGTTTCGGTCGGATCGGGCTTATATCGCCGGGATCGGCGATTCCCGCGCGTATCGGCTGCGGGGGCGGGAATTCAAGCAGTTGACGAAGGATCATTCGCTCGCGGACGCACTTCTCGACGCGGGGACGATCACCGCGGACGAGCTTGAGAATCATCGCTTCAAGCATTTTCTTTATTTATATTTGGGGAGTAAAGAAGCCCGCACCGGGCCCGATAACGTTCAGGTACTCGACATTCAGGTCGGCGACCGTTTTTTGCTGGCGTCGGACGGCTTGACGGGGGTCGTGCGCGACGAGCAGATCGCCGCGGCGCTGGCGTCGATCGACGATCCGCAGAGTTCCGCCGACGAATTGATCGAGCTTGCTCGTCGCAACTTCTCTAAAGACAATATCACATGCATTGTTATCCATGTAGTTGCGGGCGACGCTTGATCCGCCGTCGAGGAGACGGTTGCGAGTCTCGAACGGCCGCCGCTCGGCGAGCGGCAAGGCGATAAGGATAAGTCGATGCCCCGTCTCGCTCAGTTCGTCTCGGATCTGATCAAAAGCGGCCTGGTCGCTCCCTCGGCGATCGATCCCGAGGCGCGGGAGATCGCCGATCCCGAGTCGAACGACGCGGCGCGGGTCCTCGCCGATCGTCTTGTCGCCGCCGGGCATTTAACGTCGTATCAATCGCGGAAATTGCTCTCCGGGGTGACGAAAGGTTTCATAATCGGCGGCTATCGCATCCTTGAACCGATCGGCAAAGGGGGCTCGTCGAAGGTATACCTCGCCGAAACAATCGAAGATCGCCGCC
This sequence comes from Planctomycetota bacterium, assembly GCA_021807585.1. Classification (GTDB taxonomy): domain Bacteria; phylum Planctomycetota; class Planctomycetia; order Isosphaerales; family Isosphaeraceae; genus JAKBCQ01. The sequence goes on from JAKBCQ010000484.1 coordinate 1,238, forward strand.
GCGTCGCGATCAAAGTGCTTCCGCCTCAATCGGGAGTCGATCGAAGCCGCCTCGTCGATACCTTTCGCCGCGAAATCGCCTTCTCGTCCCGCATCAAACACGGCAACGTCGCCGCGGCGATCGAACTCGGCGCAGCCAGTAATATTCTTTATATTATTATGGAGTACATACCAGGATCGAGCTTGTATGATTTGGTAAAAATTCAACCCGCGCGTCCGCTCTCGGTCGCCGACGCCGCGCCGATCTTCCAGAAGATCGTCGACGGCGTGATCGCGATCCACGAGGCAGGGATCATTCATCGTGATATCAAACCTTCCAATATTATGATCACCCCCGAGGGAGACGTGCGCGTCCTCGACCTTGGGCTGGCGATATCGATCGAAGAAACCGGTACGACCCGGTCGAACGACCCCGACGGATTGATCGGCACCGCCGATTACGTCAGCCCCGAACAGGCCGACAACCCCCGCGCGGTCGACGCCCGATCCGATCTGTATAGCCTCGGCTGTACGTTTTATTTCGCGATCTCGGGGCGCGCCCCCTTCGACGGCGGCGATGCTCTTAATAAAATATATAAACATCATCTTGATCTTCCCGAACCCCTCGAACGCCTGGTCGGCGGCGTTCCCGCGGGGCTCGCGGCGCTGATCGCCAAACTGATGGCCAAGCGACCCGCCGATCGATACCCCTCGGCGCGCGCCGTAGCGGCCGATCTCGCGTATTTCGCCAAGCCCAAAACCACGAAAGGACTGAGCGCTCGCGGTTGATCGCTCCATACCCGATCGTTTGGATTCGCCCGCCGACGATCGGTCGATTCCCGGGGCGACTCGAAATCGTCGTCGAGGCCGCTCGAACCGGCCTTCGCCGCGGCGATCAAGGATATAAGTTTGTTTAAAAAATTGTTATACTTAACCATTCTTGTTTTAGTGTTGATTGATTACGCTTCGGTTGCGCGGGGAGAATTCATTTACTTCGCACGCGGCGGCGAGACGATCCTCCCCGTTCGGTCGGAGGGGACGCGCGTGTTCGTCGCCGCTCCCGCGGGAGAGATCGCTTTCGAAAAGGCCGATTTCATCGCGATCGTGCCCGGTGGAACGCTCGAATCGGTCTGGCAAGATCGTCTCGATCGCGCGTTAAAAAATAAGAAAATGTCGGCGCAAGAACGTTTTGAAACCGCGTGGTTCGGAATCGAAAACGGTTTTGCGATCGAGGCCGAGCCGCTGTTGCGTGCGATCACGGCCGACGACCCGCGGAGCTTGCCGGCCTCGCGGATGCTCGCGACGCTTGACAAGGCGAAACGCGCCGCGGCGATCGAGCCCGTCGCCGCCGATTTCCCCACGAACCTGCCGGGTCCTCCGATTCAGGTTGCGAACGGTCGGTTCGTCGTCCTCTTGCATCAGCTCGACGCGAAAACCGCGGCCGACCGCGTCGAGCTCCTCGATCGTGTTTTCACCACATATTATTTGGTCCTTTCGGCGTGGGGGATCGACCTCCGCGCGCCCCGGTCGAAGCTCGTTTCGGTCGCGTTCGCGACCCGTTCGGATTATCTCTCGTTCCTCCGCGACGAGGGGGACGCGATCGCGACGACGCAAGGACATTATCATCCCATACGAAAAATAACGTTTACATATGATAGTCATGATTCCGACGAGAATCGTCGCGAGCAAGCCGCGTTCGATCGCGAACGGACCGAGATCGAGCGATTGGACGAAGCGATCCTTAAGCTTCCCGCGAACGGTCGATTGCGCGCCAAGATCGCCGGGGAAACGATGCGCACGGTCGACCGGCGAGCCGCGGTCGAGCTTCGCGATCGACTTGAGCGCGATCTTCACCGTCAAATCTTGCTCAACGATCTAACCAATCGATCCGTCGATATGGGGAACGCCGCACACGAGTTGATCCACCAGCTCGTCGCCGCGAGCGGCGGAGTTCTGGGCCGAGGTGCGACTCCGATTTGGCTTCAAGAAGGGCTCGCGATGCAGTTTGAGGTCGTTCGAGGCGGACGTTGGGCGGGAGTCGGCCGCGTGCACGATACAAGGCTGCCGGTTTATCGATCGCAAAAACCTTTCCCCCGGCTCGCTCCGCTCGTCGCCGATCAGGGGTTCGGCCATGGATATCAATCAAATGCTTATGCCCAAGCGTGGTCTCTTGTTTACTTTTTGAGACAAAAGAGGCCCCGCGAGTTCATCGCGTTCCTCGACCGTCTGCGCGGCGAGGCCGAATTTGTAAGCGATCACGAAGGTTCGGCGAAACGCTATGTCGAGGCGTTCAAGGGGGCGTTCGGCGACGATCTCGAATCGATCGAGATCGAATGGCGCGAGACGATCAAATCGCTTGAGACTCCGCTCGAATCGCATCGACCCGACCCGCTCCGTCGTGCGAAAACCGCCTCCTAGTGGCGTTCCAGCGCGAGCTCCCGCGCGATTCGGCTTGTTTAAAAGACGAACATGGATACGATTGATAACTCTCGCGAAGCGGGTTCGGCGCGAGAACGGTGATCGCCCGCGAGGCACGGCCGATCGATCGCGTGCCTCATGGAACGCGCCTGTCGGAAAACCGACGAGGCGTGAGAGTGCGTGGATTTTGTGAGCGTGGATTGTTCCGCGCAGTCGATTCGTAGTTTTTGAGAGGCTTCTAGCCGATGCGACGCGTGGCGGTCGGTTTGTTGGGTTTGGGGA
>JAKBCQ010000485.1 GCA_021807585.1 Planctomycetota bacterium
GACGATCGCGCGCGATCGCGATCTCATCGCGCGACAGTATGCCGACTGTTATGCCGACGTGTTCGATTCGCTCGATCGCGTGTTCAAGCCCGCGATCGACCGCGGGTTATCGATCGAACGCGCCGTCGTGTTTACATATCTGAATTCATTGTCGCGGCGTGTCGATTCGCTCGTGATTCGGAAGCGAGGCGAGCGTGAGGCGAATGAGGTCTCGCGGCGCGCTCGCTTGATCCTGGACGCGAGCCCCGAGGCCGATCGTCCCGACGAGGCTCTGTTGAACGATTTCGACGCGTGGCTGCGTGAAGCGGGCGCGGGGCGAAATCCGGGGGCGACCGCCGATTTGATCGCCGCGGTGTTGTATGTGGCGCTCGCCGAACAAACGATCGATCTTGATGAGTGACAATCGAAAGCCGTTCCAGAAAGCGCATCAAGCGGATTCGATTGATTCTGATGGGTTCTCCCCCGTCGAGTTGCGTTTGTAAGCTCGACGCGGTCGATCGAATCGTCTTGATTCGAAACAATCGTGCGGATCTTACCCCGATCGGTTCGGCCGAGCGAAGTTTCGCGGTTGAATGAAGTAGAGGGAACGACGGCTTTTCAACGGGTTTGAAGAGATTCGAAGCCCGGGGATGATTTTCTTGCGGACCGCGGTCGCGGGTTGTGGTAGAATTATAGATGGTGGATTGGGTGAACGCTGAAACGTGCGGAATTGGAGGTTGCGATGTCACGAAAATACGCCGCCGTCGCTTTTGTCGCTTTGAGCGTGTTTGGGGGGATCGGCGGAAGGGCGCGCGCGCAATTCAATTTTGGCGATCCGTTCACCCCGTATAATTCGCAATACAATCAATTTACGTATCCAATGATGCCGACCGATAACGCCTTTCCCGGATCGGGATATCTCGACGGTCATGGTTCGCCTCGGAGATCGGGGTCGCTCGATCGGTTCGTCGAAGATCTGGGGAACGCCGGGGGAATGGACGGCGAATCGACGATACGCCCCAAACGGACTCCGCACGGCATGATCCGGAGTCGGCCGTCGGCGGGAACGGCTTCACCCGAAGTTCAGGCCGAGCAAAAAATGCGCGATGCGCGACTAAAGATGAACGAAGATTACAACAAGGCTTTGCTCGAGCGAGACCCGAAAAAACGAAAACAAATGTTTCAGCAGTTGGAGCGTGAGAGGCTGAATTATCTTCGAGAGATGGATGAGGCGTCGAAGTCTGTCGAGCGACCGATTCGCCCGTTGGCTCGGAACACGACGCCTCCCGCCGCGTCGGCTCGTCCGGGCGCCGCGTCGGCTCGACCTCCGGCGAATCCCGCGGCGCGCGGGGGCGCGGGCGTCGGGAGGAATCCGGCGCAATCGGCGACGGGAAATGCTCCTCGAGCCGCGGGTACGGGTGCTTCGGCCGTAGCAGGACGCGCGGGCACGGCTCGACCCGTTCCGGCGGCTTCGAATGCGCGGGCAAACACTCCCGCGGGTACGCCCGCGACGGTTCGCCCCGCGGCGCCGAGCGGTTCGTCGGGTCGCGCGGTCGCGCCTTCCCCTCCGTCGTCATCGCCGTTTGTGAATCCGCCGAAACCCGCGGGCTCGTCAACGACGAGTTCACAGCCTCGCGATTTGATGCGATCTCCGGGATCGGTCGAGCTCGACGATCGGACCCGCGATCTTCTCACGCCTCCGCCGCTGCTGCGACGTCCCGGAATCGATCCGACCCCGAACGAGAGTGATTCGGTGAGCGGTTCAGGTCGTTCGGCTCAATCGAGCGGCGTCGTTCCTCCCAAAACCGGGAACACCGGCGCGTCGAAACCCCAGGGCGCCTCGACCAAGGCCAAAGAGAAAGACACGCCGGCGCGGATCCTGGAGGAGAGTAAGAGCCTTAAGCCCTAATAAATCAAGAAGTTAGGTAGATGCGGCGCGACCGCTCCCGAGGCGCTTTGTTACGTCTTGTCGCGCCGATTTGAAAGACGAGGTCGCCACCCTCTTGAGCCGGTGGGCGAATCGCGTATGATCTTTTCGTCGACACGAACCCGGCGCGCGGCCGGAATTTTTTTGGGCCGACTTTGTGAAAGTGTTCACGATCCGAGACGAAGCGGAACTTACATGATAGTATCTGGATCTGAATTCGAGCCTGTTTTTATTTTTGTCGTGATCGGTTTACTGGTCGCGATCGGGATGTTGACGGTGAGTGCGGTTCTGGGGCCGCGGAAGACGACCGCGGTGAAGCAGATGCCGTATGAATCGGGGATGGACCCGATCGGCGACGCTCGGAACCGGTTCGACGTGCGTTATTATCTGGTCGCGATCGTCTTTTTGCTGTTCGACGTCGAGCTGTTATATCTATATCCGTGGGCGGTATCACAGTGGAGCGCGTCGTCGGCGACGGCGACCGCGACGATTGATTCGGACGAAACTCCGCCGATTTTGGCCGCGGAGCCCGCTTCCCCCCCGCCGGGCGTTCCGCCGGTTTTGCGCAAGGTTGTTTTGTTCGACGTCTTGGTATTTATCGCGGTTCTGGCCGCGGCGTTCGCCTATGCGTGGCGGAAGGGGGTTTTCGAATGGCGTTAGAAGCCGAGGGGAATCATTCGCCGGAGGTGCTGACAAACCTTCCCGGCGTCGGCGTCGGTTCCGGCGAGGCGCTCCAGCCCCCGCCGAACACGTTTATCACCCGCGCCGAGGATGTGATCGATTATTGCGTCAATTATGGACGTAAATACAGTTTATGGCCGATGCCGTTCGCGACGGCTTGCTGCGGGATTGAGTTGATGGCGGTGGGGGCGAGCCGCTTCGACATCGCGCGGTTCGGCGCCGAGGTGATGAGGTTTAGCCCGCGTCAGTGCGATCTCTTGATCGTGGCGGGGCGGGTGGTGATGAAAATGCTTCCCGTACTCCAGCGGATCTGGCTGCAGATGCCCGAGCCCAAGTGGTGCATCAGCATGGGGGCTTGCGCAAGCACGGGTGGAATTTTTGATACGTACGCGGTCGTTCAAGGGGTCGATCGTTTCATTCCGGTCGATGCGTACATCCCCGGCTGTCCTCCGCGTCCCGAGCAGATTCTTCGTTCGATTCTTGATCTTCAGGCGAAGATCCAGCGGGGCGGATCGCTCAACGGAACGGCGCTTCCCGAGATGGTCGCGTACGAGAAAAGCCTGGAGGCGAAGAATCTCGCGCTCGTAGCGGGGAAGACGACGCTCGAACGAGGCGACGAAGAACGCTTCGGCTACCGTTTGCCCGGGGGACAGGCCCTGATCGGCGGCGGAGAATCGCTTTAATTCGTTAACGAAGATGTTTATGCGTTGATTCGGCGTGGGCGAGCGTTCGCCCGACCGATCGACGCCTGGGCGCCGACCGCACGGAATCGAAATGACAGCAACCGCGACCCGATCGAATACGATCGACAAGCACGCCGCGACGCTCGCCGAACTCGAACAATTCTTTGGCTCGGGCGTTTTCACGTGCTCGACTTTCCTCGATCAAACGCGCATTCATGTACCCGCCGATCGAGCCTTCGAGATCCTCGCCCGGCTCAAGGAATCGCACGGGTTCGCGATGCTCGTCGAATTAGGCGGGGTCGATTATCTCGGTTATCCCGGGCGCTCGCGGCCGCGATATGAGATCGTGTACATCATTCTTAATCTTGATACGACTGAACGTTTGATCGTCCGCGCCGCGCTCGCGGACTCTCCGTCTCCCGAGATCGCCTCGGTCGTTCCGCTTTGGCCGGGGGCGAATTGGATGGAGCGAGAAGTTTATGATATGTATGGCGTTCGCTTTCTTGGGCATCCGGATTTGAGGCGGATTTTGATGCCCGAGGAATTTACGGCTTTCCCTTTGAGGAAAGATTATCCGTTGCGCGGGCGGGGCGAACGGCACAATTTCACGCGGATCGCGCGGAGCGATTCATGATCGCTC
>JAKBCQ010000486.1 GCA_021807585.1 Planctomycetota bacterium
CGCCGGACATCACGACTTCTTTCCGGATCGACCGAGCGTCCTGATCGTACCGTCCCAACCGCGCGCCGCCATCGCCGCGTGGACGCGATCGCCCCGCTCCCACGCGCGCAGCAACAACACCCCCAGAAGGCTAGTGAGGATCGCGAAATCAAGCCGGCCCGACCCGCGAAAGGTGCGCGCCGACCGCGCCTTGCGCATCCGATCGAGCTCGTCGGTCAGCACGTAAATATACCGGTCCATAAACATTAAGGTTGATAATAACATTTTGGGAGCGTGCGACCGGGCGAGCGCCGCGAGGATCGCGTGGAAGGGGACGATTTCGACAAGAGCGACGATCGCCGAGAGCGCGAGCGTGTTTTTGGCGAGGAGCGAACCGGCGACCGTCGCGAGTCCGAGTTCGCGCCGGGCGGGATGCGCCAGGGCGGCCATGATTGAAAAGAATGCAAATGTGATTAGGAATCCGAGACGCCGATCCCAAAGCGATCGCGCCGAGACCCCCGCGAAGCCCGCGACGAACGCGAGCGCAATCGCCTCGATCGCAAGCGGCCGCCACGCGCCGATCGGCGTCGCCAAAACCAAGATCACATATCCAAATGCAAAAACAATAAGGACGCGTTCATCGATGCGGTCGAGCGGGCCCGCGTCGCGATCGCCTCCGCCCGAGAACGCGAGGTTAAGCCGCATGCGACGGCATCCCCTCGGAAACCGCGACTTCGATCGGTCGAGCGAAGACGCGAGCGAGCGCCATGCCGACGGTAAAGACGACGAGCGTTCCGACGAGCCCCGCCGCCGCGGTCGCGTATTTGGGAACGCCCGGGAATTCGTAATCGGGGATCGGTGCGCGAAGCGGCGACGGTTTCTCTTCGATCAGTCCCGTTTTTTGGCCGACCCATTCGAGACCGTCGTCGAACCGAGACGCGAACGGAGCGAGGAAAATCGCCACGGCGCACGCGACCGCGAGTCCCGCGACCGCGGTTTGAAGGTGACGCCCAACGGGGGTTTGCGCCGCCTCCGCGGCGGTCGTCTCGTCGTCGAGTAACTCGGGACGCGAAAGCAAAACAAACCGCACGATCCCGCCCGTGATCAACGCCTCGCCGACGCCGATCCCCGCGTGCGCCAAAAGCATCCAACCCAACACTGGAACAAACTCTTGAAAATGTCCCGATGCGGCGAATTCGATCGCGAACGCGGTCGCGCCCAGGATCACCGTCACCCACGCCGCGGCCATCGAAGCCAGGAGGATCCCGCGGCGACCGCCGATCGCGCGACGCAACGGCGCGTAGATCGCGTGGCCGATCGTCGAGCCGATCAAACCCATGTTGATAAAATTCGCCCCCAGTGCGTCAAGTCCGCCGTCGCCGAAGAGAAGGCATTGGACGATCAGCACCGCGGCGATCACGACCGATCCCGCCCACGGACCCAAAATCACCGCGGCGAGCACGCCCCCCAACAAATGTCCCGAGATCGGCAGCGGGTAAAGCTGAAAGTTCACCATCTGCGCCGCGAACAAGAACGCCCCGGTCATCCCCATCCGGGCCGTCGTCCGATCGCGCTCCTTGCCGCGCAACGCCCACAACCCCGCCCCCAGCCCCGCGGCGCCGAGTATCTCGGTGACGATCGCCGTCGTCGGACTCAATACCCCGTGCGGAATGTGCATCGAACGTCCCCGAGCTAATGCTTGATCGACCCGACCCGCGCCGCCGCTTCGGTATGCGCGTTTTTGCAATCAGCGCACATCGGCGCGCGATCGTCAAGACCCCGAACGGCTGATTTCCTCACCGAGCCGAATTGACGACGGATCAATCATATGTTAAACAATTAATCATGCATGTATGATATAAGGGTATTCGTATTTCGAATCGTCGCCGCCCGAGATTAATCAAGATTTATCGATATAATCGTCAATTGTTCCGGGCGATTTGCCGCGCGATTTGCGGCGGGCGGGGTCGATCGCGTCGGAAGCGTTCGGGGCTTTGGGGATGAGTTCGACGATTTGCACCTCCCATTGCATCCCGCCGATCGCGACGACCGCGTTCTTCTTTTTGAGGTCGATTTTGACGATTCGGCAGGGGCGGTCGCGGCCCAGGCGATCGACGACGACGGTATCTCCCGGTTTGAGGCGAGCCCGCGCCGTCTCGAGCTTCGACTCGTCGACCTCGGAGCGTGTCAGATCGGCGAGTTCGCGAGCGAGCGCCGCGCGGACGCGCTCGGCCTCGGCCCTGGCTTCGATCGCCTCGACCCGCGCCGCCTCGGCGTCGCGCCTCAACTTATGGATCAGCTCCCACTCGGGCGCCTGCGTTCCGCGTGCGTCGCGCAAATAACACTCGGCGCGATCGACGAGGCGCCCCGGAAGCCCAAGCCGGCGCGCGATCGCCGTCGCGCTTGAACGGCCGACGTCGCCGATCTTGATCCGATACCGCGGCGCAAGCGTTTCCTCGTCAAACTCGACCGCGGCGTTCTCGGCCCTCGGGTTTGTAAAAGCATATGTTTTTAAATCGCCGATATGTGTGGTGACGATCGCGCGACAGCCGATCGAATCGAGTTCGTCGAGGATCGATCGACCGAGCGCCGCTCCCTCGACGGGGTCGGTTCCCGCGCCCAGTTCGTCGAGCAGCACGAGCGATTTCTCGGTCGCCCCGGCGACGATCGTCGCGATCCGCCGCGCGTGCGATGAAAACGTCGATAACGATTGCTCGAGACTCTGTTCGTCGCCGATATCGGCAAAGATTTGATCAAATATTGGGACAATCGATCCTGAGCGCGCAGGTATATGCATGCCCGATTGTGCCATAAGCGCCAACAATCCGACGGTTTTGAGCGCGACGGTTTTCCCTCCCGTGTTCGGTCCCGTGATCACGAGGATTGAGAACGGATTTCCCAGATGAACGTCGATCGGCGTCGCGGTTCGCGCCGGCGGCTTCGGTTTTGGCGTCGGCTTCGGCGGATTCTCCGCACGTTCGAGATCGATCGTAACATCCGCAGGCGAGGCGTCGTTCGTCGCGGGCTCGACGAGGGGCTCGGTTTGTTCCTTGGCGTCGGATCTCGGGGCGATCACGACCGACATCGACCGATTGTCGACGATCGGTTTTTCGATCGTCCGCGCCGATCGTTCTTCAAAGGTTTGGGGCGATCGCGTTTCGGCTCGAAAGATCGCTTCGAGCAAAGGGTGCCGCGCCGCGGCGAGGACGAGCCCGCCGTCGTTCGCGAGATCGGCGGGATTCATCGAGTAATCAAGGCTAAACTTTGCTTGTGCGAAGATAAGATCGAGTTCGGCGAGCCGATCGAGCGTTGAAATCAGGTCGGACGCGACATGGCCGATCTGGGCGCTTAAGCCGCGGAGGATCCGGCGAATCTCCTTCGTCTCGCGGGCTCTCAGGAATGAAAGCTGAGCCGATTGTTCGGCGATCGCCTTCGGTTCCACATACACCGTTTCGTTGCTTGAACTCGTCCGCTGCACCGATCCGTCGATCCGGCCGCGGTGTTCGCGCGCCACGGGTAACACATAATGATGTCCTACCATTGTAAAGTTCGCGTAGCGCAAATAGCGTCGGATATCGGGTGAGCGAAGGAGGATTCGGAGGGTTTCCTGGATCCGTTCCTTGGCCTGGGCGATCTCGCGGCGGATCGCCGAGAGTTTTCGGCTTGCGGTATCGAGGATCTCGCCGCGGCGATCAAGACAACTGTCAATTTCGGCGGAGAGTCCGGCGAACTCGCCGACTCCCTGGCGCATCCCCCCCATCCTGGGGAATTGATCGCCGATCCGATCGAGCCAGCGGTCGAGTTCGCCGACGGCGCGGAGCGTCTCGCCGACCTGCGCCAGTTCTTCGGCTTCGAGAACCGCTCCCGTGGCGGCGCGGCGCGCCAAAGCTCTTACATCGCGGAGGCCGCCGAACGGCGGCGAGAGC
>JAKBCQ010000487.1 GCA_021807585.1 Planctomycetota bacterium
TTCCGATCTGACACTTCCCTTTTTGCTTCAATCGCTCCATCGCAGGGACCGTTTCGGTCCAGATCCGATCGAAATCGTCGGCGAATTCGATGTCATGAGCAATAAAAATATCTAGATAATCCGTCTTTAAACGATCGAGTGATTCATCTAGGCTTTGTTCCATGTGTTTGGGCGAGAAGTCGAACGTCGATTGCGCGATCCGTCCCCCCTTTGAGGAGAGGATGATCTTCGACCTCCACGGGCCTTGGAGCGCCTTGCCAAGGAACGCCTCGGATCGCGTGTCGCCGTAATACGGGCTGGTGTCGAACAAGTTGACGCCGCGTTCGATCGCGACGTGTACCGAGCGGATTCCTTCGTTCGCGTCGAGCGATCCGTACACGCCGCCGAGCGGGCTCGCTCCGAAACCGATCGGCGCGACTTTTAAGCCGGTTTTTCCCAGTTCGCGATATTGCATGAAGAAGCCTCGTCGTCGTGCGGCGGATCGACCACGGTCGATCGGTCGTTTGTCGTCGGTTGAGAAAGTTCTCACGCTATTTTGGCGGAGCGGCGGATCGATCGCCAGTCGGAGTCGTGGTGAAGACGGCAATGAACCGGGAATCGTGGAACGTAAGTTCGGTCGTCGATCGCATGATGAAGAAAAACAGCCGAGACTTGCTCGTTTGTGGCGATTTTTGCGATGATTTTTTTCATGAAACCAAAGAGGCTCGTCGGCGGAAGGATTGTCGTCATCGTGGGATTGCTGGCGGCGACGGCTCTCTTGGCCGCCGCGGGGCGTTCCGCGTGGACGCGTTACCGCGAATCGCGGCTTGATGCGATCCGCCGTGTGATGGACGAACGTCGATATCTCGATGCGCTTGCGATGCTGAAATGGGTTGTGCGTTTCACCCCCAAGGACGGCGAGGTTTGGTATCGAATCGGCTTGTGCGAGCGTTCGCTCGGGCGCGTGAAGAACGCCGAAATCGCCTGGAGAAAGGTTTCCGCGACATCGCCGTTTCGCGCGCGAGCTTCCCTCGAAGGCGCTAAACTCGCGCTTACGCAAGGCCGACTCGCCGAAGCCGAGGAGATCCTCGAGCGCGGCGATGGAATCAAAACGTTTGAAGGCGCCAAGCTATTGGCCAGGATCCTCCAGGTTGAGGGGCGAATCGACGACGTCAAACGGCTATATCAGAACACGTGGAACCCCTGGGATGATCCCGTAGGCGTCTTGAGCGAGCTTTGGAAGCTCGACGTCGAGGCGTTCCCCTTACAGCGAACCGAGAGCTATCTAAATCAACTGGCGCGCGACGCCCCCGACGACGATCGCATCCTTTTGGCCCGAGCGAATCTGGCGCTCGTGCGCGGCGATTATGCCGAGGCGCGGAAAAAGCTCGATGAATGCGAGCGACGAAGGCCGAACGACGTCGCGGTTTGGAAGACAAAACTCAAAGTCGCGCTCGCAACCGATGCGATCGCCGAAACGATCGCCGCATCAAAAAATATTCCGATATTAGATCTTCTTAATACGACGATCGACGACGTACGAGTTCGACTCGCGGCTTCGCTTCATGATGAATCGTTTGAGCGAGGCGTGTTGATCGAACGGCTCGAGCGCGATCGCGGCGGTTTCACGACGCTCGATCGGTTGGCCGAGCTCGCGGTTCGCGCCGGCGAGACCGAAAAGGCGATCGAGTTCCGTCGCCGGGGCGCCGAGGTGCGCGCACTTCGGAAAAAATATGAAGAGACTCTTGTGCAAAAGGAATCGCGTTCGCACGCCGCCGAATTGGCGAGTTTGGCCGATCGCCTGGGGATGCGGTTCGAGGCCGAACGGTGGTCGATCCTGGCGGGATCGAAGCCGTTCCGTCCGGTTCGCGCGGTTCCCTCGCTCGCCGATTTCGCGGCGACGCTCGCTTACAAGATCGAAGATATCTCGAACAGATTGAATTTTGAGGCATCCGACCGGGCCGCGGATTCGACCGTCGAGCGTGATCTCTCGGGGTTGCGCTTCGTCGACGACGCCGAGCGGTCGGGATTAAGTTTTACTTATGAGAATGGTTCCTCTCGGTTGAAACAGCTCCCCGAGACGATGAACGGAGGGGTTGCGCTGCTCGATTACGACGGCGACGGCCGGCTCGACGTTTACGCGGTTCAAGGGGGCGTGTTTCCGCCCGATCCGGTTCCGACCCGCCGCGGCGATCGCTTGTTTCGGAATCGAGGCGACGGGACGTTCGAGGATGCGACCAAAACGGCGGGGCTCGCCGCCGTCCCCGCGGGCTACGGACACGGGGTCGCCGTCGGCGATTATGATAACGACGGATTCCCTGATTTGTTCATCACACGTTGGCGTAAATATGAGCTATTGAGGAATCGAGGCGACGGAACGTTTGAGGACGCGACCGCGAAGACGGGGCTCGCGGGGGATCGGGGTTGGCCGACTTCGGCGGCGTGGGCCGATCTCGACGGCGACGGTGATCTTGATCTTTATGTATGTCAATATTTGGAATGGAATGCCGATCATCCCGCGGAGTGCGTCGACGCCGAGACGGGTCGGCGGTTTTATTGCACGCCGCGGGATTTTAAGGGGGAGGCCGATCGATTGTTTCGCAACGACGGAGGACGATTCGTCGATGTGACCGAGGAGGCGGGGATCGTCGACCGCGACGGTCGCGGGCTTGGCGTGATCGCGACCGATTTGGACGGCGACGGCAAGATCGATCTGTTCGTGGCCAACGATATGACGGCGAATTATTACTTTCATAATCAAGGGGAGATGAAATTTGAGGAGATCGGTTTCGCGTCGGGGGTCGCCTGCAACGGCGGCGGGGGCTTTCAAGCCGGGATGGGGATCGCGGCGGGGGATTTTGATCGCAACGGAACGGTCGATCTTTTCGTGACCAATTTTTACGGCGAATCGACGACGTTTTTCCGCAATCTCGGCGGGGGAATGTTCGCCGATCATACGTCGGCGATCGGTTTGGCGGCGCCGAGCCGCTTTCTCCTTGGCTTCGGCGTGACTGCCGCCGATTTTAACAACGACGGTCGGCTCGATCTCGCGAGCTCAAACGGTCATGTGAACGACGGTCGGCCCCGCGTTCCATACGCGATGCCCGCTCAGCTTTTGTTGGGACGAGCCGACGGCCGAGTCGTCGACGGATCGAGCCGCGCCGGTTCGTGTTGGAGCGTTCCCAGAACGGCGCGGGGATCGGCTTGGGGCGATCTCGACGACGACGGCGCAATCGACCTCGTCGTCGTCGCGCAAAACGCGCCGCTCGCATATTTTCATAATCGATCCCAAACGGGTCGATTCCTCACGCTCACTCTCGTAGGGGTGAAATCGCCGCGCGACGGTTCCGGTGCGCAGGTCGAGGTCGTCGCGGGGGGAACGCGCTTCGTCGCCCGCCGCGACGGCGGCGGAAGCTACGAATCGGCTTCGGACCCCAGAATTCACTTCGGCCTGGGCGCGGCGAGCGAAGTCGAATCGATCGCGGTCCGATGGCCGTCGGGCGTCGTCGATCGCGCCCGACATTTGAAAGCCGACCGTTTTTATAAAATTACAGAGGGAAGTTCATTTGTTAATATTAAAAGTTTGAATAAATAACAATACAAAAGTCGCCGGCGCGTCGGGTCGGTCGCGACGGATGATTTTTTTCGGCTTCCGCGCCGGATCGCGAATTATCGGTTAAGATCGTGTTGACTCGGCGCTCGGAGTTTCAAAATAATAAGACCGCGAACGTCGAATCGATCGCGTTGGATTCGATGAACTCGGCCTTTTCTCGCTTGCGATTCAGCGGTCGCTTTCAAGTACGTCAATCTTGATCGATTGATGAATCGCACGCATTGTTTCATCGCGCCGATCGTCGATCGATGTATCGTGCTCGCGCGTCGTGCGGTTTCCGGATCGAAGTCCAGGAAGGCCTTGATTCGACT
>JAKBCQ010000488.1 GCA_021807585.1 Planctomycetota bacterium
GAGACGACGACCGTGTATTTGCCGCTATCTTTATAGATATGTGAGCCGTTTACAAGGAAAACTCCGTTAGCGCCGAGCGTAACCGTTCCGACGCCGGACGTGCCGTCGCCCCAGTTGATCGTCGCCGAGAAATCACCCGCGGTCGCGCTCGAACTCGAATCCTGAAACGACGCAATGGATCCGTTGGTGTTCGTTCCTTCAACTCCCGTAAGTGTAAGACCGGTGATATTTGTGATTGTCGGTTGTGCGGGGCCTTGACCGACGAGCGCGGGAATGAGCAATGAACCGTTCGGCGATCCCAGCCCGGTGACGAGATTGTAACCCGGACCCGCCGAATAATAGGCGTTTGATCCGCTGGTGATTTGATGAAAATCACCGGCGAGCGCATAAATATCAGGAAGTGTTTGGGTGGCGCCGTCGAGCGAGCCTTGACCGAGCGCGGCGCGACCTTGATCGGCGATTGCGATAATCCCGGCCCATTGCGGCGATCCCGCGCTTGTTCCGCCGACTTCAACCCAACCGCCGTAAGCCGAAGAGTAAACCTCGACTCCTGTACCAGGATTGGCGTCATAAGAGACATCGGGGCTGGTTCGAGCGGTCGACGATTGTGTAACGACACCCGTCTGATACGACGGTTGGGTTTCATACTGACTGACGCCGCCCCCCGATCCGCTCCATGCGGTTTCAGAATAACCCGAGGACGTTTGAGAAAGTGTCGTGCCGCCGACGCCGACGACGTTGGAAGAAATTGCCGGCCACAACGGACCGTTTGCGCCTCCTTGATCACCCGATGATGCGATGAACGTTACGCCGTTATGACCCGCGGGGGTGGTGAAATAGCTATCGTAAGAGGATTCTCCACTGAATTCGGAGCCGCCCCAGCTCATTGAAACGGCGACGACTCCGGGAAGATTGGCGGCGGTTTGAACAGCGGTGAGAAGATCTCCCGAGTTCATCGAGTTCGCCTCGACTAAAACGATCTTGGCGTCGGGAGCGACCGCGTGCGCCCATTCGACGTCGAGCGCGATCTCGAGTTGTTCACCCGAGTTGCCGGCGGAGGGGAGAGTCGTTCCTCCCGACTGATTTAACACTTGAAAACTTGGAGGCGCGGCGAGACCAAATTGTTGATCAAATGCTTGAAGTTCACTCACGATCTGAGGATCGGACATTCCGTCGACGATTGCGATCGTCTCTCCGGCGCCGTTCCCGGCGACTTTTCCGCCCGATCCTGTTTGAAACGTGATGTTATTGAGACCGTAGTAGCTAAGAATTTGACCGGGAGCGTAACCGCCGCCTGGAGAACCGTTCGCGGCGGGGGTCGAGATCGGCGTGACGGTTCCAAGTTGATCGAACATCATCGACAACAGTGTGATCGATTCGAGCGTTTCCAGTAATGGTGCGAACGCTCGAAGACGCCTACGACGACGCGGCGCGGTCGACCCGTGAAACGAACGTCGTGCGGGTTCGCGAAGACAAAGCGACGACGAATCAAAAGGCGATGCGAAAGAGCGTGCCATGATGATGAATCCCGGTTGCGATTGAAGAAGTACCGCTCTAGTCTAGCTTATGATCGCGATCGACGAACCAATTCAAACCTTTTGTGTTCTATCCATGAACGCGAAAGAATTAATGAATATCTTCGACGCGCGACACGAAAGACGAACGCCCGCGAGACGCGTTGAAATCGCATGCTCACGATGATTGAAACGTTCTGGAGAATACGTCGTAATAAGCATACTCGAAGCGTCGCATTTTTGACAAGTTTTTTCCGCCAAAAAATCGCTTGGATCTCCAGATAAACCCATGCATTCAATCTTGAATTCACGATTCCCGCTTCGTGATCGATTGTGAAAGTGCTAAGATATATCTAAATAATAAAATATTTATTAGATTAAGAACAGATGTAATCGTTATGGAACGACGGCGTCAATTTACGAGCGATCACGAGCGAGGGGAAATAAAAACGGCCGAGCCGCGGGACGACGCGTCGCGACTTCGGCCGTAAGTATTAGAGAAGGGGGATCATGAGGATTGATCGCCCCGGTGTTGCTGGATTAATACACTTCTCCGGCGCGAACGACGTGGCCGCCGACGCCTCCCGCTTGGCGAGCATGGGTTGCGTAGCGGAAATGCCAACCCTCGGAAGCGCGGACCGACATGAGATCGTCGCGCGTGAGACCGTAGCGAGCGAACCACGGGGACGCGTGCTCTTTGACGACGGCGTCGACCTCGGCGACTCGTTTGAGCCCCGTCGACCCGGCGAATTTCGTCCGCGCCTCGGCGCCGTCTTGAAGGAAATATTCCTTCCAGAACGCTCGACCGCCGAGAACCCCCGACGCTCCGCATTCCATCGCCATTTCAACCTGCTTGAAATAATCGGGGTAATCGACCCCGGCCGATAAAAGCACCCAGGGACGTTCGCTCGCGGCGTCGAGCGCGTGGAGGTTGTCGCGCAGTTGAGAATCGGACGAACGGTTGAGAAAGCCCGGGAACTCGGCCTTGTAAACATCGCAATAGCGGCTCAACTGCCGCGCCGATTCGATCACGGTGTCGGCCTTGCGGTCGAGATACGCGTCGTCGGTTTTCTTCTCACCGCCGAACGGAAACGCGACGGTTTCCAAAAGCAGCAAAATATCATGCTTCTTGCATTCGGCGTAAACGTCTTCAATCATCTGAAATTGATGCTCGGCGGAGCCGGGCTCGGTCGGTTCGAACGGAGCGAGCAGCTTGACCGCGTCGGCGCCCATCAGCTTGATTTTCTCGACGCTCCAACCCGCCTCGATCTCGGCGAGCGGGGCGCCGACCGAGTTCTTGGGCCCTCCCGATTTCTCAACGCGAACGAGCATTCCCGTGTCGCGGGGCGCGGCGCCCGAGGCGATCGCCGACCAGGCGCCGTAGTACGAGTCGATCAACACCCCCGAAGCGACCGGCGCCATCTGGCGCATCAGGTCGAGCTTCGCCGTCACGATCTCGTCATACGTCGGCGCTCGATCTTGTCCCTTCGTCTTGAGCGACTTTTGCGCCATCTCAATCATCGAACTGTTCTGATCGAGCGCGAGCATCGTCAACGTGCCGTTGGGATTGGAGATCCGCTGCAAACCTCGAAGCTTGCCGGGGGTCAATCCCTTGCTTAACAACACCGTCGCGCCGTGCGTCTTGGACGCGGTCGTCATCAACGTCTCTCCCACCAAATTAAGAAATTCTGTGTGAATTTGTTTTCAAGATCACGCCGTTTCCGTCCGCCGACCGCCATAGGGGGGGAGACCGCGGTGGATCCTCGACGGTTATCGTATACCGCGGCGGGTTTTCCCGACCGTCCTCGCGGAACCTAATTATAGCGATCAATCGCGCAATTGCAAGCGATACATAGTCGAGCGCCCACCGCCGGCTCGTTTTTCAGGCGAAGACGTCACCGATCCGACGAATTCTCTTTCCATTGAATACGTCACGCGTCGTCGCTTAAACGACACGACTCAATCTTTTTCGCCTAAGCGATAAAAACGACGTTTCGCTCTTCCTACTTAATTGATTATTTAAGCGACGTCTCAATTATTCCATATCAATCATCGATGATTGACGACAAAATCCAGATTCATAAACAATCTTATAACTTAGTTATTTAAATAATTTTACGTCGATCGCATTCGCCATGATTTTATATCCCTCGGCGCCGGGATGGAGATGATCGCCGCCGTCGACCGCGGTCGAAAGACGCGAGGGATTTCGCGGATCTCGAGTCGTCGCGTCAAAATCAATGATCGCGTCGAAACGCCCCGATTCGCGAATCCACCTATTGATTCTTTGACGATCGGCCTCAAGTTCCGGTTTGAAATAAAACGATCCCTCGCAGGGCGCGATCGTCGTTCCATAAACGCGTAAACCACAATTATGTGCACGAAC
>JAKBCQ010000489.1 GCA_021807585.1 Planctomycetota bacterium
TCGCTTCACCGCCGAACGCTTTTCGATCGGCACGGTGCTCCTTTATTTACCTCGATGGCCGTGGCTGATCCCTCCCTTGATCCTCGCTTTCGCGGCCTGGAAGGTTCAGTGGACCAGGCTTTGGCTCGTCCACGCCGGAACCCTCTTATGCGGAATCCAGCTCCTCATGAATCTCTCGATACCGATCGATCGCCTCTTCTTCCCGACGCCCGTCGGATTTAAACTAAGAGTGATGACTTTAAATCTTTATGGTGGTCAAATCGACGTGAAACGAGTCGCCGCGTTGATCGAGCGTGAACGGATCGACGTCGTTTGTTATCAAGAAATTCCTGCGCAATGGGCGCCCGCGACCGATCCGCTTTTCCCCACGGGTTGGAGCCACGACTCTCAAAAACGGATCGCGAGTCGATACCCGATCGTCTCCGAGGAGCCGCGTTTGCCTCACGACCACGCCGGGCAGGATCTTTGGCCGCTCGATTTCGCGCGGGTTCGCGTTCGACTTCCCAACGGCGACGAAATCGACGTCGCCTCGCCGCATCTTCCCACGGCGCGCTACGGCCTGGAACGGCTCGCCCGAGGCGATTTTAGCTGGATGAAATTACAAACCAATTGGCGGTGGAAACAGTTCGGAATACTCGTTCCCGCGCTCCATAGCACGATCGAAGACGCCGTGATCGTCGGCGGCGATTTCAACATGCCTTCAGATAGCCCAATGTTTAATATAATTAAGCGTGATTATTACTTCGGTTTTGATCAGGTCGGCCGGGGATGCGGATACACGCGTCCCGCGTCGTTTCCCTGGATTCGAATCGACCACATTTTGGCGACCCCGCGCGTTCATTTCGTCTGGTGTCGCGTCGGTCCCGACGTCGGCTCTGATCACCTCCCTTTGTTGGCCGAGGTCGTCGTCGCCAAATCGAAAGCCGTCCGGTCGGCCGAAGCCGAAGCCGGAACGACGTCACCGACGCGAACGAAGCGCTGATCGTCAACCGCGGAGTTTACATTGCTTCACACGATCGGCTCGCCTCACCGGCATGTCGAATCCGCGGATGATCGGCGGCGGGTTTCTTGGTTTCGGCGGGGAGAGTCGTCGCGATCTTGTCGAGGAGCGTCCGTGTCCGCCGATCGTCGTTTCGGAATCGACCTCGGCTTCGCGTCTCCAAAAAATTCGTGGGTTTCGACTTGGCGTGCGACTCGTCGTCGATTAGGATGGTAATTTCCAACGAACGAATCTCGTTGATCGAGACTCGCTTCGAATCATTCCAGGGGGATCTATCGCTCGTCTCGAACGAGCGCGTCGCGCGTGCCGACGCCGCTCTCGACGGGTGTTCGGCTGTTTGTGGGAGGTCTTGCTTGTGGTGAAGTTACGGGTCCGTTCCGGCGAGTCGATCCAGGAGGCCGTTCGACGATTCCGCAAACTCTGCGAGAGAAGCGGCTTACGCAAAGAAATGCGACGCAAGGCGTATTACGAGAAGCCGAGCGAACGGCGTCGTCGCGAACAGCTCAAACGGCTGATGAAGGCCCGCAAAGCGACCCGCGTTTAAGTTTCGTCACCCAAGCCGATCCGTTTCCCCAGGATCGCCCCATTCATCCAGGCGTTAAGCGTCTCGCCGCTTCGGCGGCGACCCCCGCATCCCGCGCTCAAACGACCAAAAACCCTCGCATTTCGTCGGTTTTGTATGTAAATTCTTTGATGTAATTGATTTGCTTAAACATCGATATCGCTTGTTTGACCGATCGCTTCCGGTCGGCTTCGGCGGATCGGTTCGATCTCTTCGGCGAGGAACGCCGAAACCTGTTCGGGCGACCTGCCGATATACCGTGTGGGATCGAGGATCGTCGCGAAATCGAGCCCCACGAACGCCGAATCGTTTTGAAGGCGATCGATCAGATCGTTGGCCGCTCCCGTATCGACGACGAGAGCCGCGGCGGCGAGCGAATGCGTTCGGATTCGCTCATGAAGATCTTGGCGATCACCACCGCGTTTGGCCGCGGCCATGAGGATGTTCTCGGTCGCCATGAACGGGAGTTCGCGTTCGACGTGGCGGGCGATCGCCGCGGGATGAACCGTGAGACCGGGGACGACGTTGAGGTAGAGCCGAAGGATCGAATCGACCGCGAGGAACGCTTGCGGCAAGAACAACCGCCGCGCGGCGCTGTCGTCGAGCGTCCGTTCCAGCCATTGCGTCGCCGCGGTTTGCGCCGCGGCGGCGGGGAGAGCCGTCAAAAACCGCGCGATCGAACACATCCGCTCGGCCCGCATCGGATTTCGCTTGTACGCCATCGCCGACGATCCCACCTGATCGGCCTCGAACGGTTCATCAAGCTCTCGTTCGTGCGCAAGCAGGCGTAAATCCGATCCGAAGCGGTGCGCCGATTCGCCGATTCCCGAGAGCGCCGACACGACCTGCGAATCGATCTTGCGCGTGTACGTTTGTCCCGAAACGATATAACGACGTTCGAATCCAAAAGCACGCGCGACGCGGCTGTCGAGCTCCTCGACCTTGGAGTGATCGCCGTCGAAAAGCGCCAGGAAGCTCGCCTGCGTTCCCGTCGTTCCTTTCACGCCAAGGAATCGTAATTCATGGATTCTTCGATCGATCTCGTGATGATCGAGCGCGAGCTCCTGGCACCAAAGCGCCGCTCGCTTGCCCACCGTCACAAGCTGCGCCGGCTGAAAATGCGTGTAACCCAAACACGGAAGCTCCTTCCAGCGGTCGGCGAACGTCGCCAGCGCGTCGATCGCCCCCGTGAGCCGGTCGCGAACCAGCTCGAGCGACTCGCGGATCAGAATCAGATCGGTGTTGTCGGTCACGTAACAACTCGTCGCCCCCAGATGGATGATCCCCCGCGCCTCGGGCGCGGCGTCTCCATATGTGTGAACGTGAGCCATTACATCATGCCTTAGCCTCTTTTCATGCTCACGCGCCGCGGCGAAATCGATCGAGTCGATTTGATCCTCGAGCCGCGCGATCTGTTCGCGGGTGATCGGCAAACCGAGCTCGCGCTCCGCGGTCGCCAGCGCCACCCAAAGCTTGCGCCACGTCGTGAACTTGCGCCGCGGCGACCAAAGCTCAAGCATCTCCTTGCTCGCGTACCGCGACCCGAAAGGAAGCTCATATTCGGAATGATCGTTCATGTTCGTATGCAAAATTGTATCGATCCAATGACGGTTCGTGATGCGACGTTATATTCCGCCCAGGACGCGCGCCCTGCCGACCCGCGAGATGCCGATCATAAACGCCGCGGTTCGGAGCGGGATCCCCTTGCGGGTCGCAAGTTCGTAAATCTTGTTAAAACTATCAACCATCGTCGTCTCCTCCTCGCGTTGGATCCGATCGAGCGGCCAGCGGAAATGCTGCTGATTCTGCACCCACTCAAAATAGCTGACGATCACACCCCCCGCGTTGACCAGAATATCGGGGACGACCGGAATCTCACGCGTGCGGAAAACCTCGTCGGCCTCGGGCCAGGTCGGGCTGTTGGCTGCTTCTATAATTAAGTGAGCACGAACTTGCTTGGCGGTTTCGGCGTCGAAGACCCCTCCCAAAGCCGCCGGGATCAGAACGTCGACGCTTTGCGTGAGCAGTTGATCGTTCGTCGCGGGCTCGCCGCCCGGAAATCCGACGACTTTGCGATCGATCGCCACGTGCGCGTCGAGCGCCTTGATGTCGAGACCTCGATGATTGACGACCGCTCCGTACGCGTCCGAGATCGCCGTGATCACCCCGCCCGCCTCGGCAAGATAACGCGCCGTGTTCGATCCCACATTGCCGTATCCCTGAATCGCGAACGTCGTCCCTTTGATCTCCTTGCCCAGGCGTTTCAAAATCTCCCGCGCGATGATCATCACGCCGTATCCCGTCGCCGCCTCGCGCCCCTCCGACCCGTGATATTCC
>JAKBCQ010000490.1 GCA_021807585.1 Planctomycetota bacterium
CGAAAATCAGATAATACCCCAAAAAATAATCCCCGGCGCGACGCTCGTAAAACCGGTAAACCCCAAGCGCCGACGCCAGATCGTCGCCTTTATAAAACATCATGATCTTGCGAATCATCAGCGAGGGAAAGAATGAGTACATTTGATTGTACGTGATCGGCTCGACGGGCGTCCGGAACATCTCGCGATAAGGCGAGGCCGCGGCGCGAAGCGTCTGGATCATGTTCGGATTCGCCAGGCACGCCACGGCGCTGAACAACACCGTCGCCGAACGGACCGCGGGTTGAGCGGGACTCGCTCCGTGCTCGCTCGACTTGCGCGGCGCGAACGCCGCGGCGATCGCCGCGACGATCAATCCGAATAAGAAAGTTTCATGAATATTTGACCATAAAGCGAAAAGAGGAATCAGCCAATAAAGCGCCGACGTTTTGCCGAGATTGAGCGCGCGGTGCAACAGGAGGAACTCGATCGCCAGAAGCATGTGACCCCAGGTCGCGGGGTCCACTCCGCCGATCCCGGCGATCGGCCCGATGACGGGCCGAATCGACACCACGAACGCGGCGCAGATCGCCCCCCACCACGCCCCAGGACCCGGTCGCCTGATCGATATCAACACCCCCGCGGTGAGCGCGCGTATCAGCGCCGAAAGCGCGATCAAAACCCCCGCGGCGCGCTGCTCGGCGTTCGCGGATTGATCGATCTTGGCGGCGTCGACGACCGCGGCCGCGGACCCGTTCAACTTCAAGACAAAATCGTGTATCGATGCGTTTACGAGTTCAAACAACCACGGAATGTTGACCCAACGGCGGCCGGGAATCGTGTAAGAAAACGTCTCGGTCGTCAGCGGTTTGCCGGTTTTGAGCATCTCCCGCCCGGCGCCAAGATAAACCCATGTTGATGATTCCCAGATCTTGTTCGAAGACGCCAGGAACGTGAGCAGAACGACGCTGAGGACGACGTAAACATCGTAATACGCGTTCCAGGCGATCGCTCGGTCGGGTGTCCAAGGCTCGGGCGCGGGCTTGGGGGGCTTGATCTCGATCGCAGTCGACGCTTCGGCTTGTGAATCGCCCGGCGGCGGCGCGGCGGGCTGGGAATCGGACGCGGTCGTGTTTGGTGTCGCTGTAGGTTCGGTCATGGGGTGCCAACGAAGGTATTCGGGTCGGCGCGGAATAACGAAACGGCGATATCGCCGCGGAACAATAATCGTCATGCTAGGAACCGGAACGCGTTAGGGTCAAGGGGGAGGGGACGAGTGAAGTCTTGGAGCGAAGCGAATCCGCCCACCCGATCGGTTCTGAGTCAAAGCCCGCCGAGCGCGAACGCGCCGCGCTCGGGGTTCGTTTTTCATCGTGAGAAATGCAGGCGTTCGCCTCGGGCGAGCCGCGGCGGTTTGTACGCGTTCGCGGATTCCTTTGGACGACTGTCAGAATTTGTTTCACTCCCCGCTCGCCGGCGCTTATAATACGTTCGTATCGCGACAGATCGTGAAGCGTCTGATCGAGAGGTGTTCGCCATGGCTCTGAGCGCTCAGCCGTACGGCAAGGTGATGGATTACGAGCAATATATCGATCACCAAATCGGTCGTACCCGCGCCCGCATCCGCACCACCGATATCGCGACCGCGAGCCTCACGCTCTTCGCCGCGGCCCTCGGCGTGCTGTTTATCGAAGTCTTGCTCGATCATACGATCGGTCTGCCGATCTGGGCGCGACGAATCCTCCTGTTTATCGAAGTCGTCGGCTGCTGCGCGTTCGCCGGCTTCCGGATCGTCCGACCTCTCTTCAGCAAAGTGAACAGCTTTTACGCCGCCAAGACGATCGAGCTCACCGAGCCGACTTTCAAAAACAGCCTGCTCAATTATCTCGATTTGCGAAAGAAGCGCGATCAGCTCCCCAAGCACGCGCTCGCCGCGATCGAGGCGAAGGCCGTCGGCGACCTGACCAAAGTGGAAATCGACGCGGTCGTTAATCAACGCCGGTTTATCCAAACCGCGTACGTCCTATCGGCGATCGTCGTGATCTTTTGTCTCTACGCCTTGCTCACGCCCAAAAGCATCTGGGATTCCACTCGTCGGGCGCTTTTGGCCGACGTCGTTCGGCCGACGAACACCCAATTCTTCAGCATCAAACCCGGCGACGACCCCGAACGATCGAAGGTCGTCGCGGGGACGCACGTCACCTTCACCACCGAGGTCCGCGGGACAATCCCCGACAAGGTGCGGCTCCATTACAGCTTTGACGGCGGCCAATATTTCGCGGTCGCCGAACTCGTTCCCGGCGCCAAATACGCACCCTGGCAAACGACGCTCCGCAACCTCCAGCAAAACGTCGATTATTACCTCACCGGCGGCGACGCCGAATCACGCCGCTACCACGTCGAGGTCCTTCCCGCTCCCATGGTGACGGGTGTCAACCTCGACCTCGAATTCCCCGGCTATACGTCAACTCCCCCTCGTATGAACATAGAAGGGGGCAACATCGAGGCGATCGAGGGAACGTGGGTGACGATCCGGGCGCGCACGAATCAACCCGCGAACTCGGCGAAACTCGATTTCGGCAAGCTCGCTCCAACCGAGCTTTCGGTCGCGTCCGACGGTTATCTGCTGAACGGAAAGTTCAAAGTTCAACAATCGGGTTCTTATACAATCAAATTCACGACGACGGGGGGGCAGTACAACCCCGATCCCGTCGTTTACGACATCACGGCGCTCAAGGATCGAGTTCCGACCGTCAAATTCACGCTTCCCAAAGACGATGCGACGATCAAGATCGCCTCCAACGGCGTTTTGCCGATCGCCTTCGAGGCGGGGGACGATTTCGGCCTCCGCGACCTTCGGTTCCACCTCCGCCACGATTCGACCGAGATCAACTCCCCCTCGTCGGATTATCTCGAGAATCAAAAAGCCGGTATCACTCGATTCGAGGGTTCCGATCGGATCGATTTCACCCCCTACAAGCTCAAGCCGGGTGCGAAGCTCGAATATTGGCTTTCGCTCCACGACAACAAAGAGCCGTTCTCGAATGAGGTGGAAACCGCGCGCCGAGTCATTTTCATCGGCGAACCGCTCACACCCAAACAGCTCAAGGATCAGATCGCGGCGCAACAGCCTCCCGCCGATTCCAAAAAGCCCGATCCCAAACTCGCATCGGCGGATCAACGTAAGCCGATCGATCGTCCCGCCTCGGCGGATCAACCCAAACAACCCGGCAAGGCCGACCCCGGCAAAGCGAAGGCCGATGCGGGAAATCCTCCTCCGGCCGATCAACCGCGTCCCGCCGACCAGAAAAACGCGCTCGCCGACAACACCCCCGCGGGCCAATCGGGCAATCGCAATCAAGATTTGACTCAAGAAGACCTAAATACACTTAAGAAATTGGAACAAGCTCTCAATTTAAACAAGCCTCAACCTGAAAACACGGCTCAACCGCAGCCCCAGAATCAAAACGACGCTCAGCCGCAAAATCCGCAAGCGAATCAGGACGGCGCGAACGCCTCTGGAACGCAAGCTCAAGATCAGGCGAACGGTTCGCAGCAACAGCGGCAAGGCGGCCAGGGGGCGAAGAACGCGGCCGGGGCGCAGCCCCAACGAAATTCGGCGGCGAACGGCGATCCAAACTCCGCGAACTCGGGCGATCAAACGGGAGGCTCGCAGAACAACGTTTCGCGCGCCGATAATCAATCAACGAATGCCGGTTCGTCTAAGCCGAACGCGGGCAAGAACGCGGCGGGGGGGATGAGCGAATCGCCGCAAACATCACGCGCCGAGGATTCATCCTCCGCGGGGTCGAACCCCGGAGCGAATCAGAAGCCGGGCGGCTCGAACGGATCGAACGGATCGAAAGGCGCGGCGGGATCGAACCAAAAATCGACCGCTCCGCGGCTCAACCCC
>JAKBCQ010000491.1 GCA_021807585.1 Planctomycetota bacterium
ATTTCCGGGTGTCCGCGTTCCGGCACGGGTGACCGTGTTCTGGGACGATCCCCGATAACCCCGTGAAGGCGATGCTTCTTCCTTTTTTCCGGCTCACATCTTCTTCAACGCTTTTCCAGGCCATGATGATCTCGGAGCGGTATCCGTAAACCGTCTTAAGAATCCGCGGGACGCCCCATGAAATCTCGCCAGGCATATCGTACCAGCCTCACGATTTGCTTCGATCGTTAGTGTGCGGCTTCATATCATCATACCATATCCGTGGAATCGTGATCCGAAACGACGGGTCGAAGGCCTACTAAACGCCCATCCATCTGGTTCGCCGGAATCATCAACAAGACATTACGTATTCTTTCTTCGAATCGAAAAACCGCGCGGCGATTCCTATACGAACCGTCGCGCGGCGACCGAACGTCGATTCTCAAACACGTAAAATCACTTCGCCGCCACGGGCGTTCCAAAATCGCCGAGCATATTCCGCCAAAGGCTATGAATATGATTGGCTCCGTTTTGGGTGTTGTTGAATTCGATGAGGAACGTCGGTCCTTGCACGCGGTACGCGTGGCCGGCGGATCGATCGGGCGCTCCCATCCACGCGAAACGGATCGATTCGGGCCCCGCGTTTTTGATCTCGTCGAGCCAAGCCGCGGCGATGTCGTCGGGCATATCGCCGGCGTAAGCCTCGATCAGCGCGCGAAGCATGCTTTTTTGATCATCGGTAAGCTTGGCGTATGCGATGCCGACCGCGGCGGCCGTCGGCGGCTGGGGCGTGTTCGGAGCGCGGACCTCGGGGGGCGCCTCGGCTTCCACCGTCGCCTCCTTCCGTTGGCTTTCATCAAGAGCCTGCAACAGTCGTAAAGCGCGATCCTCCAATTCGGCCAGAACGCGAAGACCGGCCCGAGGGCCTTGCCGCACCTCGGCGGGATTCGACCCGAAGAACGCGGGAGTCGCCGAAACGACCTTCCCTTCGTTGATCATGAAATTGAGCGAAAGGTGATGCCCCTCGACCCGCCAACCCCACTTCCCCTTGGCTGAAGGCTCGCCAAAGAACGACAAGAAATAAAGCTCGGGGTCGCGCGTCGGTCCCTTCCCCTGCTCCATATCCTTAAGCACTTGTTCAAGGCTCATGATCGTCGTCGCCTTGGAATACCCCGAGTCGCTGACGCCCGATTGCACCAGGCCGAACGCCAGAGCCCGCTGCGCCGAAGTCATCTCCTTAAGCGGCAACCCCTTACGAGGACGGGGGATGAAGTGCCAATTGAGCCGTTCGGGGGAATCGAACGCGAACGTCGCCTTCGCTTTTTGAGAATCGTCGAGCGCGGCGAAAAGCCGAGACGCGGCGACGGTCATCTGCGGTCCCGATTGATCGATCAACTCGCGCGCCCAAACCGCCGCGGCGATCGTGCCGATCGCGGCCAACGCCACACTGAGCTTGATTCTACGCATCTTCAGTTCCCCCGCGGACTTCAAGAAAAATGAGAGGCGGTCGCGATCGACCCTCACGTAAACTTCGATCACTCATCGTAACGACTCCGCCGCCGAAGGCTAGTCGTTAACTCCCCCTTTTTTTCTCGTCCGATCTCGATCGATTAATATTGATACAAATAAATGTTGTTAATTGAATTCACTTATCGGTTGCTCCATCGGGCGGATTTCGTGATTGCGGCTCGATTCCAACGGTATTGTTCGCGGCATACCTCGCGCCCTTTTCGAGCCGATCTTGCATCGCGACCGAGCTTGCGCGCAAGATGGTGAGCGTTCGGAATTTTGGAATCCTCCTCCGATGCGATCGCTCCTTGATTGGATCTCGATCGCTCGGTCGTTAACTTTCTATGCGACGAGTCGTTATGTCGAAAGCCGAAGCCGCCGAAATCGGGCATAAAGAGAAAGATCGTGCGCTCCATTGCCAGGTGATCACTCCCGAGAAAACGCTGATCGACGAGGTCGTCGAGTTCGTCGCGCTGCCGCTTAGCGACGGTGAATTGGGCGTGCTTCCCGGTCGATCTCCCCTGATCGGCAGGCTCGGTTACGGCGAATTGCGCACGCGATCGACCTCGTCGACGCATCATTATTATATCGACGGAGGATTTGCGCAAGTGCGCGACGATTTCGTGACGGTTCTTACCAATCACGCGATCCCCGCGGCCAAGATCGACGAGGTCGCGGCTTCGAAAGATCTTGAAATCGCGCTCGCTCGCAAAGCGATCACCGATCCCGAGATCGCCGAGAAAGACAAAGAGATCGCCCGCGCCCGCGCGCGGTTGCGCGTCGCCGAACACGCTTGATTCGGCTGAGCACGCACGCTCGATTCGGCTGAGCGAACACGACCGATCCATACAGCAAGAGCAATGCATCGGTTGTTACGACGCGTGCGATTTCACGCCGCTCACCGCGGGGAAAAAAGCCGGGTCGTGGTGGATCGGCGTCGCGCGCCAACCGCGGTCGAACCACGCGTGGTGGGTTGCGGTCACCGCCGAGCCTTCGAGCGTGATCTCGAGAAAGCCGGGGGGACGGAGCCCCGTTCGATCGCGCAAGAGCGGCGATCCCGCGTTCAAACAAAGCTGATCGACCAGACCGGGAGGTCGAAAGGCCCACGCCGCATGAACATGTCCACAACAATACAAATGC
This sequence comes from Planctomycetota bacterium, assembly GCA_021807585.1. Lineage (GTDB taxonomy): Bacteria > Planctomycetota > Planctomycetia > Isosphaerales > Isosphaeraceae > JAKBCQ01. Next base: position 2,629 of record JAKBCQ010000491.1, read on the forward strand.
GGACCGATCGTCGCGAGGGCTTGGCGAACCGCCTCGAAATTTTCGATCCGTTTGACGGAAAGTTCGTAGAGATATCCCGGAGGCGCCGCGACGGGGTAATGGCACGCGACGATGAGCCTGCGAGGGCGTTCGGCGGGATCGGCGATCAGTTCGCACGCCTTGTTCAATTGTTCGGCAGGAAGATAACCGCGCGCCGTGATCCGAGGTTGCGTGGGGTCGAGCCCGAGAATCGCGGTCTCGTCGTCGAGCCGCCTGAGCCACGGATACCCCCCCGCCGGCGCGAACGCGCCGAACGCGTGCTCAAACGACATCGACCGCGCCGAACTCGCGGTGTAGCGATCGTGATTCCCCGGAATGATCGTCGTCCGGTCGCGATCGACCAACAACCGCGCCAAACCCTTCAAAGCCCCGGCGAATTCCGCGGGAGAAGACGTCGTCGTCAAATCCCCGGTTATAAGGATATGATCGGGATTGATACTCAAAACGCGCTCGACGACGTCGTCGAGCCGTTCGAGCCGAAACCTGCGGGCGCGCCCCGCGGCGAGGCTCATCATCCCCCACGCCCGCTTGTTCAACAGTCGGAACGGATTGAGATCAAACCGCCAAATATGAATATCAGATAAATGCGCGATCCGCAACGCGAAGATCCTCAGATGAGCCGACGGGTGCGCTCGATTGACCGCGTTTTGGTCGACGACGACCAGGCCGCGGTTAGAAGCGCCGACCGATCCATCCCACGATCAGATCATACGCGACGTGCGTCCCCACCGCGACGCCGAACCCCCGCGCCACGAACACCCAGGCGAAATAAACGCCCGCCATCCATCGAAATATGAACGCGTACCAGGTAAAAGCCTCGCCCGGCGAGCCCGCGTGATGCGCCAGCGAAAACAGAAGCGCCGAACCCGTCACCGCGACGGTTTCGGCCAAGATTCCGGGCGTTTGCAGCCACTTGAGCGTTTTGATCGAAAGCGGAATCATCGCCAGTCGGAAGATCGCCTCTTCGTAAACCCCCGCGCCCAAAAAGCTGACGATCGCGGCGATCGCCGAACCCGCCGCCAATAGCCGCCCCGAACCGTCGGCGACCCGGTCGAGACGATCAAACGCGAAATCGAGCCCCCTGCTCAATCCGACAAGCGTCACGGCAAGTAGAAGGCTCTCAATCGCCATGCCGACGAGATAATTCGGCGAAAACCGCCATTGCCGAGGGTCGGCGACCTGCCACGCGAGCAACGCGACGATCAGGAT
>JAKBCQ010000492.1 GCA_021807585.1 Planctomycetota bacterium
CGCCCTCCCGAAATAATCAATTCAACGCCAGTGATCTTCCGGGAGCCGTTTTCGATTTCATAATCTTGAAAAATGCCGGCTCGGTCGGCGCCTCGCCCTCCCGGAGATTTGTTCGCACGATCCAAACCAAACCTGAGGACGACACGGGGGCGGTGGAGGGTATCCGCCGAGAGTCGATCGATCGGTAGGTGAATCGTGAAGTTCCGAATCACGTCGATCGGTCTAAAATCCATACGCTAACGACCGCGCGATCGGATTGCAAGACCCGTTTCCGTTTTTTCTCGATTTTTTTGGAGGGGCTTTCCGAATGATTAGAAAGGCTTGTTTTTCAGGGGTTTTCGAGAGATTATTTCGGAGAATTTATTTACATTATAAAATAATCGCCGCGACGATTCGATTGTCAGCACATTCGCCGGGAGGGTCTCAGGCGCGCCTCGAAATCTCTTTCACGGCACGCCTCCGACGATCACCAAACCACCGTAACGGGTTTTCCGGTGAAGACGACTTCGCGGGTCTCGGTCGAGGGCGCCGTGCGGACGCGGAAGACTCGCCTGGCCGGAGGACGAAGCCGAGAACCCTCGGCGAGAGCGAGGCTCAACTCGCGACCGGCGTCGTTCCAACGGATGCGAATCCCCGTCCAATCCCCCGTTTGATAGCCGAACGTCTTCCCGTCGTCTTCATACAACAGAAATTCGCCGTCGGCGCCGGGATAAATCGCAAGCGTCAACGGCTCGTCGATCGGTTCGTCCACGTATTGCTTGACGGGACCAAGCGGGACAATCGACCCGGAACTTATATATAAGGGAATCATTGTAAGATCGACCTTCCTGTCGATCTCTCGACCCCCTTCAACCCGCTCGTCGGTCCAATAATCGTACCAACCCCCGCGGGGCAAATAAACGCGTCGAGAGATCGCCCCCTTCTCGGTCACGGGCGCGACCAAAACGCTCGGACCCCAAAGGAATTCGTCGCCGCGCGCGACCGCGACCGGATCGTCGGGATATCGCACCCAGAGAGCGCGAATGATCGGAATCCCCGTTTTATAACATTCATGCACAACACTATACAAATACGGCAGCATTCGATAACGAAGCTCGAGAAACTTGCGACAAATCGGCTCGACTTCGGCGTTTCTCAGTTCGGAAGGATCGGGATTCGCCGCGTCGCCGTTCGGCCGAATCTCGTCGGGACCGAGCTCCCCCGTGTTCCAGCCCCACGGCAACCGCAACTTCCACGTCCTGCCGTGCGACCGAAACGACGGACAAAACGCGCTGAACTGAAACCAGCGTACATATAATTCTCCCGTTAGCTCTTTGGTGGGGATGAATCCTCCCGTATCGGTCCCCCAGTACGGGATTCCCGAAAGCGACGTGTTGATCGCGATCGGCACGTGCGTTTTCAGCGTCTCCCACGTTGAATGGACGTCCCCGGACCAGAGAAACGGAGCGTACCGCGCCATCCCCGGAGCGCCGTTGCGATGAAGCGCAAACGGACGAACGTCGGGACGATCGAGCCGCGAGCCTTCCGAATACATACGAATGCGAGCGAGCCTGGACGCGACGTCGAGCGGATCCCCCTCGTCGGGCCACCAGCCGTCGAATCCCGCGGCGAGCGCGGGACGATGCTCGTTCCAGTAACTCGCAACCTCCTCGTCGCGCGGATGAGCCGCGTCGAACCGATCGGCGACGGTCCCCCGCAACGTTTTCGATCGGATCACGATATGCGGAACGACATGAAAATGAAGCGCGTGGAGTCGGTCGATCATGGCGTTCGGATCGGGGAATAGCGACTTATTAAATATGAACGACCCGTGTCCCGTATTCCAGCCCGACGGACAAAAGCCCGTTCCCAGATAAATCAACGCGTCGCACGGGAGTTTTTTTTCGCGGAACGTCCGCGCGATCCCAAGGATTTCGTCGCGGTCGGCGAGCGTCCGGTGCGATTGTTGATATCCGAGCGACCACAACGGAGGAAGCTCGGGAAACCCGGTGATCGTCGCGTATTCCTCGAGGATCCTCCCAGGCTCGGCGGACGCGACGACGAACACGTCGATCGGCAAACCCGAAGCCGCGTCTTTGGGAGAAAATCGACCCGGCTCGCGCGAAAGATCGAATGTTCCATATGGTTGATGAATGAACATTCCCCAGCCTTTTGTGCCGATCAGCCACGGGATTGGTACGCGACCGCCGTGCGTTCGCAGGCGATATCCCCCCTGCCCGCTTCGCATCCGATCGATCGATCCGCGACGATCGAACTGCGGCCCTCCTTCGCCCAGTCCCAAAATCGGCCCGTCGCCGAGAAGGAAATCGACCGCGGCGGATTCGGAATCGATCGTCAGTCGTTGAATCGTTCGACCCGTCGGGTCGTCGATTCGGATTGTCAGCGGATTGGGTGATATGTACACGCGAGAATCGCCCGACGCGATCGTCACCGGGTCGCCGAGCCTTGAGACACGAGCGACGGGACCGCGACGAGCGCTCTCGACAAGCGCGCCGTCGTTCGCGACTTCGCCCGCGACTCGGTTCTCGACGGGGACGATCGAGATTCTCGTCGTCGATCGACCGACGGGCTCGATCGCGATCGAAACGTCGCGTCCAGCGACCCGAACCGCGGGAGGCTCGGAGTCGAACGCGACATCGGCCGAAGCCGGGCGAACTCCGCGAAATCCCGCGCCGAGCGTCGTACCGACGAAACCGGCTCGCTTGAAAAGATCCCTGCGTGAAAGCGACATATTACTTCTCGCATTATCATTCTTGGATAATTTTATTGGTTTGAATCGCTCGCCGACGGAGTTTCGAGATTCAAGGTCGACGATCAACGCGGTTCGGCGATCAAACTCCCCTTGGGCGCGTCGCCCCCCGCGGGAGGAGAAAGAAATACCTTCCGGATCCGCGCCTCGGTCCGATCCTCGTCGTGAAAGATCCCGAACGACGCGGGCTCGGCGGGATCGATCGCGGTCTCGTAAATCAATCGATCGTTGAGTGTTAACATGATCTTACCGTCATGAAGCGTTATTTTCATGCGATTCCACGCTTTATCTTTGACGGGAAGAGGCGCGGCGCCGCGGCGATCGGCTTCGACCGCGACGGCGTTGTCGGCTTTGATTCCTCGCGTTTCGTAGCCGAGATCGGTGATCGTGTGAACCTTAACCCCCTCGCGTTCGATCAAAAACGCGCGGCCGCCGAACGCGGGGCTCGAGCCGATCTTGGCCGCGTCGTCTCGATAAAACTCGTACTCGATCGTCGAACCGTCGGGAATCGGGCGATTGTAAACGAAAAGCGCCTCGACGTCCGAACCCCGATTCTCGATCTCGTCGGATCGAGATTGCATTACTCCCTCATACATGAATCGGCGATTATTCGCGTCGTCGTCCTCGTATCGTTTCGGCCCCTTGCCGAAAATCTCGCCGCCGCGTTTGAACCAAGCTTTCGCCGACCGCGCGCCGAAATAATCGCGCCGCCACGCGGGGAGCGAAGATCCCGCGGAGAGGTCGATTCTCGTCTCGGCCACCCCCCCTTTGATCTTCATCCCTCGAATCGAACCGCGACCGAGAGCCTCTTGATATAAACAAATCCAGGGATCTCGGCTTGCGCTGATCGGCTCGTCATGAATCTTGCGACCCCCGATCGAGATCGTCGTCATGTTCCCCTTCACCGCGATCGAAAACGAGAACCAACCCGAAGGCGAATCGTCTAACGGAGGTTTGATATCGATTTTCCTTGAAGTCGAACCGATCGCGCCGATCTCGAGCTTCTTGTCGTCGGAAATCGCGATCGCCGTCCCGCCGATCACCACGCGAATCTGATCCAATCCAAGATGATTAACCTCATAATCCAATTGATAATTTCCGCCGATCGGCGTTTGATAAATCAGAT
>JAKBCQ010000493.1 GCA_021807585.1 Planctomycetota bacterium
CGGTGGCTACGAACGACCCGCGGATTCCATTGAGGCTCCGGCGTGAGCGATGAATACCCGCGGCGCGGCATGCGGGGGGATCGAGGGGGGTCGATTTTTTTTCCCGACGATAACAACCCCTCCCCGGCCCTCCCCGCAAGCGGAGAGGGAGGAATGCACAATCATATTATAACTCTTCCCCCCGCATGCGGGGGGATTGAGGGGGGTCGATTTTTCGCGCGGCGACATGAACGTCTCTTCATCGTACGATCGGCGCCGTTCGCGACGGTCGGCGCATACGCGAGATCGGGTCGTCACCGTCGGCTTGGAGACGATCGATACTTCGGCGGCGCCCGGCGTGAAACTTACGCGGTTTAATCTCGCTCGAAACGTGCAAGACGACCTCGACGGCGGGTAGAATCATCACTTACGACCGCCCGGACTGTACGCCGGCTAATAGACCCGAATCGCGGCGAAGACGATATGGATTCGACTCGATTCAGGAAATTCGTTATCTTTATTAACATCTTGAATCTTAATACTTGCCGACGAGTTTCAGAAATCGAGCGAGACGGGACGAGCGAATTCCAAGGCGAGGAAACTTTTGGTTGGAGGAACGAAGCGACGATGACATCAAGAACGGCGACTTTGGATGCTGAAAAAGCGGTTCGCGAACGATATTCATCGGCGGCGGTCGCGGTCGAGCCGACGCTTTGCTGTCCTGTGAGCTACGACCCGAGATATCTCGCGGTCATCCCTCAAGAGATCCTCGACCGCGATTATGGTTGCGGCGACCCGACTCCATACATCCGAGCGGGTGATGTCGTGCTCGATCTCGGATCGGGAGGTGGTAAGGCGTGTTACATCGCCGCCCAGATCGTCGGCCGTGAGGGAGCGGTGATCGGCGTCGATTGCAACGACGAGATGCTCGCGCTCGCTCGTAAATATCAGAATGTGATCTCAGAACGACTCGGTTACGCGAATGTTTCGTTTCGTCGGGGGCTGATCCAGGACATGAAGCTCGATCTTGATCGGCTCGAGTTGGAATTGGCGCGGCGCCCCGTGCGCGACGCACGCGGCCGGCTCGAGCTGCGCTCGGTTGAGGAGCGGCTCCGGCGAGATCACCCGCTCGTGGCCGACGAATCGATCGATTGTGTGATATCCAATTGTGTATTAAATCTTGTTCATAAAGACGATCGACCGATGTTGTTCGCCGAGATTTTCCGCGTTCTCCGCCGGGGGGGGCGGGTTGCGATCAGCGACGTCGTCGCCGACGAGGACGTTCCCGAATCGCTTGAAAACGACCCTGAATTGTGGTCGGGTTGTGTTTCGGGCGCTTTCCGCGAGGATCTTTTTCTCAAAGCGCTCGTGACCGCTGGGTTCCACGGGGTCGCGATCGCGCGCAGGCAAACCGATCCCTGGCGTGTTGTCGAAGGGATTGAGTTTCGCTCGCTGACGGTTCTCGCCTACAAGGGAAAACAGGGTCCTTGCGTCGAACGCAACCAGGCGCTCATTTATAAGGGACCGTTTAAAAAGGTCGAGGACGACGACGGTCATACATTTCCGCGCGGAGAACGGATCGCGGTTTGCGACAAGACGTATCGGTTGCTTGGTCGCGAGCCTTACGCGGGGATGTTCGAGAAGGTTGAGCCGCGGGTTGAGGTTCCGCTCGATTCGGCGCCGGCGTTTGATTGTCGGCGGTCGGTCGTTCGTTCGCCGCGGGAGACGAAGGGGGTTGATTACCGCGCGACGACGTCCGCGGCCGATTCGGACTGTGTTCCCGGCGGGGGTTGTTGCTAAGATTTGACGACCCGCGAATTGAGAGGAATATTGGATCATTATGATACAATCACTTAAACATCGAGGAAGTCCGCTCGCATCGGCGCGCGAACAGCTTTTGGTATTGGAGGGACCGGCTTCGATCCCGAGCTTCGCAAGCAGGATCGCCGCGGCGTCGCTCGAGCCGCTACGATCGCGATCGATCGAGGTTCTTCAGATCAATGTGGGAAAGGTATGTAATCAAACGTGCGGTCATTGTCACGTCGACGCGGGGCCCGATCGCGGCGAGTCGATGACGTGGGAGACGATGGAGTCGTGTCTCGCGGCGGTCGAAGCGGCACGGATTCCGGTCGTCGATATTACGGGGGGCGCGCCCGAGCTCAATCCGTCGTTTCGACGTTTGGTCGACGCGGCGCGCGCCCTCGGCGCCCGCGTGATCGATCGCTGCAATTTGACGATTTTACTTGCGCCTGGATATCAGGATCTCATTGAGTTTATGGCGAATCGAGGGGTCGAGATCGTCGCGTCGTTGCCGTGCTATCTGGCCGAGAACGTCGACCGGCAGCGGGGCGCCGGGGTGCACGAGAAGTCGATCGAGGCGATCAGGCGGCTCAACGCTGCGGGGTATGGAGTCGAGGGGAGCGGGCTCGAGCTCGCGCTCGTTTACAACCCCGGCGGCGCTTCGCTCCCTCCGCCGCAGGCCGAACTTGAACGCGCTTATCGAGCGGAATTATATAAACAATATCATATTACGTTTAATCGGTTATATACGATCACGAACATGCCGATTAGTCGATTTTTGGAGGATCTGCTGGCTCGGGGCGATTACGAGCGTTATATGGAGAAGCTCGTGTCGGCGTTCAATCCGCGGGCGATCGCGGGGCTGATGTGTCGATCGACGCTTTCGGTCGGCTGGGACGGTCGACTTTACGATTGTGATTTCAACCAGATGCTCGATCTCGAAGTCGCCCCCGGTTATCCTCGATCGATCGGCGATTTCGACGCGGTTGCGCTTTTTGATCGGCCGATCGTCACGGGTCGGCATTGCTTCGGTTGCGCCGCGGGGGCGGGTTCGAGTTGTCAGGGCGCGATCGCGTGAAGATCGCCGCGCGGCGGGGTCGAATCGCGGGCGCGAACGACTCAAATAAATTTAATCTTGTGTCTGTTTCTCATGAAATTCGAGGAGGATCGCGGGGAGTTCGCGGATCGATTCGACGAGGCGATCGTGGGGAAAGGGAGCGAGTTGTTCTTTCGAGTGCGTACCCGAGGTCACGCCGATGACGAGCCCGCAGCCCGCCGCGGTTCCCTCGTTGAGATCGGCGGGGGTGTCGCCGATCTTCACCACCCGTGCGGGATCGGTTACGCCGAGTTGATACATAATAGATTGGATCATATCGGGATATGGGCGTCCGCGTGGGACGTCGTCGGAGGCGGCGGACGCGGCGACGAGCCCCGCTTCGACCCAGCGCATTCGAGAGATGAGGATATCGGCGATTTTGCGGCTGAATCCGGTGTCGACCGCGACGCGAATTCCGCGGTGATTGAGCGTTCGGAACACGTCGGACGTTCCTTCGACCTCGCGGAGGTTGGGGTCTCGTTCGTAGTAATCGATCATAAGAGAAACAAAGTCGGCGTGGATCGCGTCGAGCTTGCCGAGAAGCCGTTCGCGGTCGATTCCGCCGAACTCTTGGATCAAGAGGCGAAGCGATTCGGGTTTCGGCAGCCCCATCACGTGATCGACCGCGGCGGGAGTCGCGACCAGACCGGCTCGCGACAACGCCTTGCGCAAACATCGATTTACGGCGTCGCCGTCGGCGATCGTGGTCCCGGAGAGGTCGCAAACGACCAAATCACAGCGCATCGTCGTCGATCCTTTCAAAATCTATCATGGATTGATCTTTGGAATAACCGGTTCGGTCGCTGAGATTTGGGCGTGTTCGTCCTTGGCGTTGATCGGAGGGGTCGAATGTGCGGCGTCGAGGCCGAGGATCTCGCGCGCGGTTTTCGCGGCGATTCCGAACGAGAGGGTCATTCCCGCTCCTCCCAGGCCGTTGACCAGGATCGCTCCCTCGGCGGGGCGCGCGACCGCGTAATCCGCCGACGGATGTTTGA
>JAKBCQ010000494.1 GCA_021807585.1 Planctomycetota bacterium
GAGGGGGTGAAATCAGGGATTGCATCCGAAGCCAAAGCGAAGGAAGAATCCAAAGCGAAGGATGAGGCCGACGAGGAGGCGCCGAGCAAAGAGGAGATCGCGGCGAACATCGCCAAGCTTCCCGAGTCCGATCGCGTGCTCGCGGCTGCGCAAGTGAATTGCGTCGTCAGCGATCATCCGCTGGGGGGTATGGGGGTTCCGGTCAAGGTTGAAGCCGAGGGCAAGACCGCGTTCCTTTGCTGCAAGGGCTGCAAGAAAGAGTTTGAAGCCGACCCGGCGAAGTTCCTGGCGAAGCTCGCCAAGAAGCCTTGATCGATCTGGAATCGTGGAATTCCAAAGATTGGTCGGCGACGACTGGCGAATCGCGGACGTCGCCGTTATTCTTTTTTCGTGACGTTGACCCCGCGACGACTCTTTCCGGCCGTGTCGAACTCGCGTTTCGCGCGAGCAACCTCTCCTTCCGCTCGCCGGCTGAGACTCGATCGTGGATTTGAGCGTTCGCGTTCAAATGCATGATTATGAGTGATGTTCGAATCAAGCGACGGTCGAAATCGTCCGTTTCGATCGTCGGGGCGACGCGGAAATCGATCGGTAATCGGCAAGCCAATAGGGAGTCAATTGATATTATGGTTTTGAAATCACCCAGACGAGAGGCCGTCGCGACAATCACGGCGCTCTCTCCCAAGCAGCAAGAGACTTCGTTCATGGATAACGGCAGGCTCGACGCTCGGCAGTTGTACGGATCGAACGTATTCACCGAAGAGGTGATGAAATCGCGATTGCCCGAGAACGTCTACAAGGCGATTCGGAACACGATCCGCAAGGGGGCTCCGCTCGATCACACGGTCGCCGACGTTGTGGCGACGGCGATGAAGGAATGGGCGATGGAACGGGGCGCCACGCACTACACGCACTGGTTTCTGCCGATGACGGGCCTGACCGCCGAAAAGCACGATTCGTTCCTTTCGCCGACCGAGCTCGGGACGGCGATCGCCGAATTCAGCGGGAAAGAACTGGTTCGCGGCGAGCCCGACGCGTCGAGCTTCCCGTCGGGGGGGATTCGCGCGACGTTCGAGGCTCGCGGTTACACGGCGTGGGATCCCACCAGCCCCGCGTTCATCCTCGAAAACCCGTACGGCACGACGCTCTGCATCCCGACCGCGTTTTGCTCGTGGACGGGGGAGGCGCTCGACAAAAAAACTCCATTGCTCCGATCGATGGAGGCGCTTTCCAAACAATCGCTTCGGATTCTCAAGCTTTTCGGTTCCACCGCGAGCAAGGTGTATCCGACCGCGGGACCCGAGCAAGAATACTTTTTAATCGACAAACATTTCTATCATGCACGTCCTGATTTGATCAACGCGGGGCGCACTCTTTTCGGCGCCAAGCCCCCCAAGGGGCAGGAGATGGAGGATCACTACTTCGGCGCGATTCCCGAACGCGTTCTCGCGTGCATGCTCGAGACCGAAACCGAGCTGTACAAGCTTGGCGTTCCGGTGAAAACGCGGCATAACGAAGTGGCGCCGGCTCAATACGAGATCGCGCCGATCTTCGAGAATGCGAACGTCGCGACCGATCACAACATGCTTGTGATGGAAACGATGAAGCGCGTCGCTTCGCGGCACGGGTTGCAGCTTTTGCTGCACGAAAAGCCGTTCGCCGGAGTCAACGGCTCAGGTAAACACCTGAACTGGTCTTTATCCGACGATCACGGAAACAACCTGCTCAAGCCCGGCGACACGCCTCACGAGAACGCTCAGTTTTTGCTTTTCCTCGCAGCGGTGACTCGCGCGGTGTCGAAGCACGGCGATTTGCTTCGCGTCGCGATTGCGCACGCGGGGAACGATCATCGGCTGGGAGCGAACGAGGCGCCTCCCGCGATCATCTCGATCTTCCTGGGCGATATGCTTCAAGACATCGTCGACCAGATCGAGAAGGGAAGCATGACGAGCACGAAATCGGGAGGAACGCTCCAAATCGGCGTGTCGACCCTCCCGACGCTGCCGCGCGACGCGGGGGATCGGAACCGGACGAGCCCGTTCGCCTTCACCGGCAACAAGTTCGAGTTCCGAGCCGTCGGCTCCAGCCAATCGATCTCGGGCCCGAACGTCGTCCTCAACACGATCGTCGCCGAGAGTCTCGATTATCTCGCGACACACCTTGAAGACGCCGTTTCCAAGGGGAAGGATCTCAACAAGGAAATTCAAAGCTTGCTCGCCAAAGTGATCAAAGAGAGCAAGCAGGTGATTTTCAACGGCGATAATTACTCGCCCGAGTGGCACGCCGAGGCGGAGAAGCGTGGTTTGCCCAACCGCACCAACACCGTCGACAGCCTTCCCGACTTGATCTCCGCCAAATCGATCGCCATGTTTAACAAATACGGTGTATTCACCGAGCGAGAGATTCATTCGCGATACGAGATCTTTCTTGAGAATTACAAAAAGACGATCAACATTGAATCTCAGCTCACGCTTCAGATCGCTACACGAATGATCCTTCCCGCGGCGCTGCGGTATCAATCCGAGGTGGCGCACGCGATCTCGAGCCTCAAATCCGCGGGAGTTCATCCCCCCGCGACCGAGGTCAACCTGCTCAACGACCTGACGACGACGATCGGCGAGCTTCAAGAACGGATCGCCGATCTTGACGCGGCGACGTCAAAGCACGCCGAGGGGGATTCGTTCGCGCACGCCAAATACTCGCGTGACGCGATCATTCCGGCGATGAACGCGGTTCGCGCCGCGGGCGATAAACTCGAAACGATCGTCGCCGACGACCTCTGGCCGTTGCCGACTTATCAAGAGATGCTCTTTATTAAATAAAGAGCGTGTCCGACCCGCGAGGACTCGCCGGTCTTTGATCCTATAAACATCAGGATTCATGAAGGTACAATAACCTTTCATGAATCCTGATTGTTTTTATCCCGCTGATCGGCGCGGATTCGGCGGATCGATCGAAGGGATCGACGCAACATATGCTGAGCGACCCTGGATAAGCGGGGTCTCGAAGTTATTCTCACTCTGGAACGACGAAACTGAGATGCAATTCGGCGTGTCGCAAATGAAGCTGTGTCCATTCGTCATGTGTTAATTGACCAAAAACGGGATGGCACGCCGTCATACGTTCGGTCTTGGCCCGCGCGGCGGCTTTAAGGAGCCCTTCGAGAGCGTCTTGGGGCGATTCGACTTCGGGAAAAAGATCGGCCTGGAATCGATCGGGAAGTTGAAAGCCGGGAAGCATCGCGCTGTTGAGAATGCGGTTTTTCACGAGCTTTCCCGCGAGCCGGAACAGCAACGGAGCTCTGGCGTCGACTCCGTCGATCGAGCCGTTGATCGCGGTTGTCAGATGCGCCAGAAGCCTGCCGAGGGGCCAATTGCCGAGCGTCTTGATGTTCGGTGAAGCGACCAGCTTCTCGGCGTCGGCGACGATCTCATCGATCGCGTGAAAATGGAGCTCGCGACGTCCTGAAACGTTCTTGGTGACGACCGGCGCCGATGCGGTTTCCATCAGGATAATCGCCTTGTGATGAAGGAGAAGAAACCGATCGCGTCCGCGACGGTTTGTTTTATTCCGATTTCCACATCGGAACATGACGATCGCTCATCAATCTGCCGGCGATGGGACGGCGAATCAAGGGGCTGCCGATTCGCCTGAATCATCAAGGGAAGAGCTTTCCCGTGTTGCGATTAACGCTCGCCGGAATGCTCATTTTATACAAGTATAAGATGCCGAATAGATCTCACGCTTCCCCGATCGCCTCGATCCAATTCGTCGCCGTGATCAATCGATCAGAGATCTCCTCGAGCCGCTCAATTTGTTGAATCGATTCGAGCTTCTCAAGCGTCTCCGCGTCGGGT
>JAKBCQ010000495.1 GCA_021807585.1 Planctomycetota bacterium
GAGACGTTCACGCGTTCATCAAGTGACTTTTGATCCCTAAAGCAAAGGCAAACCGCGATCGTCGGCGTGATTTTTCGCCGACCGTGCACCGAACCGTTGACGCGGCGAAAGGCTCGGTTATGATAGTCTCGTTCGCGGGGCGCATAGCTCAGTTGGCTAGAGCGCACCCCTGATAAGGGTGAGGTCCGAGGTTCGAATCCTCGTGCGCCCATTTTTTCTCCCGCTTCGCGAACGGTCGACGCCACGATTCGGCGTCATTCTTCGTCATCGTCGACGTCGTCGAAATCATCGTCGTCGTCGTCGATCTCTTCGGCTTCCTCTTCAAGGTCGGCTTCACGCGCCTTGAGGGGAACCGCCTTGGCGACTTCTTTCGGCGCGACGACCGACGATCGAGGGATTGAAGCCCCAAGTCCGGGAGCGTCGTCGGGCATCGGCTCCTTCATCTTTTGGACAAAGTGCGTTCCCTTCCCCTTCTGCATCATTTCCTCGGCCTTGGCGAGCGCCGCGTCCTTTTGCGTGAATTCAAACGTGGCGATCGTCTTGAACGCGTCGTTGACGACCGCCCAAACAATCCGCATACGCGCCGACGGTTTGGCCGATTTGGACGCTCGGGGCGCCTTCGCGGCCTTGGGCGCCTTCGGCGCTTTCACCGCCTTCGCTTTCACCGCCTTCGGCTTTTTCTTCGCTCGGGTCGCGCCCTCTTCGTCCTCATCTCCCCCCTCGAACGTTTCGTCGGCCTCGTCCTCCATCGGATCGAGCGGCTCCGCCGCCTCGTACTGGCGACGAAGCTCCATGCGATTACGTGGTTTGCCTGCCATAAGTTGAGGTCCTTGCTCGGAAAGCCGACCCGGAACGGATGGGCCGCTCGCCTGGCGAATCGATATTCGAAACGAAACCGTTGCGGAATTCGCGCACCCCGCCCGTTCCAATGATCTCAAAGCTTAATCAACGTTCGCCCGCTTCGCCAGTGCGGTCTCGATGCGATTCGCTCGATTAATATTATTAATCGATAATATGCAAATATTTAATTAAGTAATGGATAGCGTTAAGTAAATGTGATTCGGCGTCGCGGTCCAAACCTGGGAGAAGTTCGTGGATCGGGGGTCGGATCGCGCCGAGGCCGGGTCGATCGCCGCGGAAATCAGCCGCTCGTTCGGCTCGATGCGATCGCGAGCGTCGCGGTCGATTCCGCGGTCTTGGCGTCGACCCGCGCCAGCAGTTCATCGGGGTGGTACGGTTTGGTGAGGAAATCGTCGCGATCGACGCCGATCTCGACGAGCGCCGATTCGAGCCCCGGGATGATCGCCGCGCTACAAATGAGAACTTTTTGATTCGATTCGATCCGCTTGATCCGCCGGCAGACCTCGACCCCGGAAAACCCTGGAAGGTTGAGGTCGAGCAGGACGAGGTCGAACGGACCCGAATCGACGAACCGATCGACCCCCTCGGGACCGTCCGCGGCTTCGACGACCGCGAACCCCTCTTCTCGCAGGAAACGCGCCACGAGCCCGCGGAGAACGCGCTCATCCTCGACCAGCAGTAGCGAGCCTCGTTCCTTGAGCGGCATACGTGAATTCCCTTTCACGACCGTGATGAAGGAGGGCGAAGCGACGAGTCGCCGACAAATCGGGGTGGTTCGTCGACTTCGCACCCGACTCGCGGGTATCCTAACGATCGGTCGCCCTCGCGCGAACCCGGATTCCCGCTCGACTCGCGGGGCCGAGCCGCCGCGACGACTCTTCGGTTCCAACCCCACGCTTACCTTCCGCATTCTCTCGCAACGAGGTTCATCATGAAATTACCGATCGTTCGATCGATTCCAGCCGCTTCGATTCCACGCCCCGCGGCGCTCCGCGCGTCGTTCGCCTTGGCCGCGATGCTGGGCGTTTCGCTCGGCCTGGCCGCGGCCGATTCGTTCGTCTCCCTCTTCGACGGCAAGACGACCGCGGGTTGGACCCCCGTCGCGGGCAAGCCCGATAACTGGAAGGTCCAGGACGGCTTGCTCGTCACCCAGGGGGAAGGCGGAGGTTGGCTCAGCACCAACGGCGAGTACGCCGATTTCATCGTCAAACTCGAATATCGGACGAAACCGGGCGGAAACTCGGGCGTTTTCATTCGATCGCCCCGCTCGGGCGATCCCGCCTACACCGGCATGGAGATCCAACTTCTCGATGACGACGACGCGCAATATAAGAATTTGAAACCGTTTCAATATACCGGGTCGATTTACGGCGTCGTCGCGGCCAAACGGGGCCACACCAAAAAGCCCGGCGAGTGGAACGCGATCGCGATCGAGGCCAAGGGACCCAAAATCAAGGTGACGCTCAACGGAACCGTGATCGTCGACGCCGATCTGACCGAACACGCCGACGCCGCGGCGCAACACCCCGGAATCAAACGCGATCGCGGATTCATCGGCCTTCAATCACATTCCGACGTCGTTGAATTTCGAAATATCGAAATCAAAGATCTGTCGAAATAATTGAGCATAAATCATACGGAATCCCGCCGGAACCGTCCTTTGGCGAAGATCAAGACGAGCACGCCGCAAACGGCCATGAAGTCGGCGAGGTTTAAGTACCAGTCGACCCCGGCGGTGATTCTGATGAAATCGCGCACGTAACCGAGATGAATCCGATCGATCAGATTCCCCGTCGTTCCGGCGAGGAAAAGACCCCAGCCGAACGCGTCGGCGCGGCGCCATCGCCTGCGGTTGTCGTAGCCGATCCGCGCCGTCGTCGAGGTTAATAAAAGGCATATAATAATATTTATATAATTTGTCCAGGACGCCGCGGGATGGAGTCCGCCGAGAGCCCCCGAGTTCCGCAGCGGGGTTCTGACGAGGAACCCCGGCAGCCATTCGGCGTGCGGCGCCGCGGCGTGAAACGCGCGCAACAGCGACGCCTTGGTGATCTGATCGATCAGGATTCCGCCGATCGCCACGCATTGGAATAAAGTGAAGTGGCGCCAGCGGTTCCGTTCGATCCGAAAGAGATCGGGCGGGGGAGGGCTGACCGTCGAATGTTTAGTGGTTGAAGTCGGCATTTCAGGCTTTTCCGTTTCCCACGCGGGGTCGATGCGAGCCAAATTCGCCGCGCCGAGGCGACCGACGCCGCGGAAGACGATCGTCGGCGCTTCTTCCGTCTTCTCGAACGAGATCCCCAGGCGAAATCCCGCGGGTTCTTCGACGACGTCGACGATCACGCCGCGTCGGCTCGTCACCCTCAGTCGATTCGGTCCGTGCCGTTCGTCGATCGAGATCGCGATCAGTTCGCCCGGCTCGAATCGTTGCGCCGCGAGAACTCCCACCCCCTTTGAACTCACATCAAGGACGATCGCGGTCGTTTTCTCATCGCAACGTCGCGCTCGCGCTCGATCCCTATCGTCGTCGATCGAAACGAGCGTCGCGGGAAACGAAAGGCGACGGCGAGGCTCACGGCGTGCGACGAACATAAAATCACCTGAAACCGAGAGAGCGAACGGCGATCGATTCGACCCCCGGCGCGCCGTCCGCGAACGAGTGAAACGCCGCCGCGTCACGTCCCAAGTGTCCTACGTTCGAGCTTCGCTTTAAAGACAAATTCGCCGATCTGTTGATTAATTACAACGCCGATCGGAGGGAGCAAGCGATTTCGGCTTCAAGTTGAATCGTCGCGAGGGGGTCGACGCTTCCCGGAATCAACGCGTTTGATGCGAACGAACCGCGAGCCGGCGGATCTTGGTCCGCCGCGCCCTTCATCCATTCGGCGGAGCGGCGGACGCCGCGACCGATTTCGGTTTCTGTTTGTCGACCCCGACGACGTGACAAAGATAGGCGATAACTACATGTTTGGTTACATTTAAGCCGAGGAT
>JAKBCQ010000496.1 GCA_021807585.1 Planctomycetota bacterium
AATCGCTCAGAGTTTCACGCGTTCCAATTTGGCGGGACGTTTTCGCTCGGTCTTGAGATCGCGAATCTTGTCGGCGAATCGACAGACGGTCATGTTCCCGGGCGTAATCCCGATCGTATCCGCGAGAACGGCTTTCCAGAGATCGAGTCGGCCGTCGTCGACATCGCCGACGACCCAAACCGTGCGACGGTATTTGAGGTTTTCACGAATATCCTTTGATATCTTTGAGATAATAAATTGAGTGCGCGAACGCGCGATTTCAAGTTCTCGTTTCGGATCGCTGTTCGCGCCCGGGCCGTATTCGGAGACGACGTCGACGTCGTCGACGATCAGCAATTCCGAGGTTTGCCAGGGCCAGAGAATCCGACCGTCGCCGACCTCGGCCTTGTCGCCCGCCGAGTATTCCTGAACCGACTGAATCAATTTGGCGAACGTCGAGTATCGACCGACGCCCATGCGCATGCGAACGGCGAATTCGGTACCGATCGCGATCGCGAGCGTGCTCTTTCCCGAAGATAGAGGCCCCGCTATGATCAAATGACGATTGGTTTGTTGGGGCTCGTCGGGCGGGCTCGGTTTGCAGAGATCGGCGATAAAAGCGGCCGTCGGAGTGGTGATCGTGTTCTGGAAGAACGGCAGTCGGAAGTAGGAAGGAAGCCCCGCCTGCTGAAAGCATATTTTTCGCTCGAGCCACCAGACCGCGGGCGCGACGAAAAAACCGAGCCCCGCCGCCGCGGCCCAAAACCCCCGCGCCGCGTCGCCGATTCCAAACGCCGCGACGACTGCGCCGATCGCGATATAATAGACCGCCGTGAAGCAGTTCCATAATATCTCGAGAGTATTTAATCGAAATACACGATTTGATTGACAATATGTGCGCCATTGACTGAAAAAGTCGAACGTTTCGACGCCGACGAAGATCAAGCAAATCACGATCGCCCACGTCCAGCCCGCGGCCGCCCGATAAACGGTGTAAATTCCCGCGTTGAACCAGTGGAATAAGAACACGCCCGTGAATCCGAGCGTGAAATGGCCGACCTGATCGGCGAGCCACTCATACGTGTAAGTGGCGCAATCCTCGACGTCTTTGCCGAAGAGATCGCGTTTCAGTTGGAGGATCACCGAGCCGATCCCGGGGAGCGGGGGCGAATCCGACGGCTTGCCTTTCGCGCAAATCATACGTTTATACGCGCCTTTCCTCGATCGCCGTTCATCTCAAGGTTTGAACCGGCGCGAATTGTGTGTGATTGGATCCGGGAGAACGCAGCAAGGCGCGGACGACCAGAGCGAGGGTTACGACCGCGATCAGACAAACGCCGAGATTGTACGACGCGGCGTTTTTGTAAAAATAAATCGTGCTTACGATAAAAGAGAAAATAACATACAGCCATGTAAACACATGAAACGACCAGATTGCTCGGGAGGTCGGGGGCGAGCCCCAGGCGAGCGCCGCGTCGAGTAGCCAAAAACCGGTGACGGCGATATTGCTCCAGACGACGACGGATGTCTGCTGTTCGACGATGAGTCGATAAACCGACACATTATTGCTCGAGAGGCCGTAGAGATCGGGATAAAGCCGTGCGGTTTCGAGCTGGTCGCCGAAGACGAAGAAAACCGCGTAGCCGAGGTGGGCGAGATGCGCGATCAGCCCGAACGTCCAAAACAGCCGCCAAAGGTTGCGCACCTCGACGCCGAAGCCGATAAAGGGAAAGAAAACGAGCGCGGGAAGGACGAGCAAAAGTGACGCCCTGATCAGGTAGATCGTCCGAAACAGCCGAAGGTTTTGCGACGCTTCGGGATAAAGGAGAGCGACCGAGATCAAGAGCGCAAACGGGACGAACGCCCAGGTGAATTGAACGAGCGTGACGCACGGCTTTGAAGACCGATTATCGGCGTCGTCAGCGAACATAATAACTCCCTTATGTGCTCATAGCGTTTTGAGGTATTCGAGGAGGGCGCGAAGGTCGTCTTCCCGACTCGCGTTCTGTTTAACTTGGTCGCGTGTCCAGGGATAATTGTGTCCGACGTTAAGGTTTCCCGCGTTACGGGCGTCGAAGAGCCAAAAAAGATTCTCGGTCGGAGCGGGTGGCTCGCCGCCGGCGCCGGTTTCGGGGACGAGGATTCCCACCGCATGTTGATCATATGAGTTAACGCCGCGGAGAAAGGTCATGGGACGATCTTTTAGGTTGAGTAATTGTTCAAGCGTGGGAATGCTTCCATTGTGCAAGTAAGGAGCGCGCGTGAAGAGCGAATCGAGTGCGGCGTTGATGTATCCGCCCGAGTTGCGAATGTAAGCGCGCTCGCCGGCGAGGGGATGTCTGAGGGGAAAATACTCTCCGGTGATTTTACGAGGATAGGCGCGGTCGAAATACGTATAAAGCACGAACGGGATCCGGACGCCGTCGCGGAAGACGACGCGTTCGGGGTCGACGGTTTGCCTTTTCCACTCGGATTCATCGGTGAACACATACCAGTCTTTGGGCCAGTCTTTCCTCTCGAATTGAAAGGGGTTGATCGTGGGCACGATCTTTCCGTAATCGGGGAATTTCGCGTTCGACGTTTCCCACTTCGAAGGATCGGCGGGGTCGGGCCCGCCGTGGCAACTCGCGCACTTCTCGCGATAGATTGCTCGTCCTTTGATCTGAATCCGGTCGAGACCGGCGATCTCGCGGTCTGCGGGATCGAGAGAATCGACGGTCGAGGGGGGAGTGGAAGCCGCCGGAAAGATATCGCTCCACTTCGGACCGACGAGTTCGTCGACCGTGTAGTTCGCGGCGGCGATGATGTTACGCGCCACCCCCATTCCGCTTAGGTTGTCGACGGAACCCCCGGCGGTCATCGCGGCGAGCCCCGAGCGGGTGCGGGGGCGCATCACGCTCCCGTCGAACTGAGCCCAGGTTCGATCATTCTCGTGGAAAACCGCCGGTATCTTGGAATAGCCGTGATTATGATTCGCGGGAAGGCGGAACATCTCATGGTCGAGCGTCACGAACGGCTCGGTCCGCCCCGGTCCGACCGGGTTGAATTCGGGAGTGCGAAGCTGCGCCGATGACGCCGGCAAGTCGTCGCGCATCTTCGTATCCTCGACCGCGGCCTGGGCGCCCTGAAGCCAAAGCGCCGTCATCGCCTCCTCGAAGATCGTCATCGGAGCGAGTTTCAAATCGATTCTCGCTTGTTTGATACTTGCCATTGAAAGAACATATTCTAGATCATCTGGAGTGAGATCGGGGCCCTCGGTGATCGAGTGCGGAACGAGTTTTTCAGGAGGAACGCCGGGCTTGGGTCGCTTGTCGAGCAATGCGGCGCGGAACGATTCGAAAAAGCCGATGAGGTCGAGCCTGGTGTTCCCCGCGCCGTACACGAGCTTGCCCGCGGGACCCCGGTCGGGGAGACGATTCGAGTGGCATCCCGCGCACGCCAGCCCGACAAACGTCACAGGGGATGGATCGGGGCTAAACGGGCGAAACCGCGAAAACGAGAAGCCGACGGGGAACGCCTCGTGCCTTACGTCCTTATTGAGTAAATCCGCGAGCTCGCGCCCGGTCGTCGGCCAGGTGGGCTCGTCGGCGCCGCGACGTTCAAGAAAACCATATTTGGCGATCCAACCTCCCTTGTATGCTTTTGTCCGCTCATCATAATCGGGCGCGGGGAAACGGTCGGGGAAGAGCTTGGGAAACACTTCAAAAACAGGGAGCGGAACGAACTCGGTACCGATGCTCCCGGCGACAAAGACCGTCTGATTCGCTTCGAACCATTGGGGTTTGGGGAGGCCGTGCTCATAAGCGGCCAACGCCGCGGCGATCACCATCAAGAGGAGTGAGAGCCCGATCGCGAGGCGGCAGACGACCCTCG
>JAKBCQ010000497.1 GCA_021807585.1 Planctomycetota bacterium
CGATCTAATGTATAAAAATAAATTAAGATACAAGTTTAAATGTACCTCGATCCCCGGTTCGTCGGTCTCTTTTGGATAAATGACGACTCCGTACCGGCCGGAGCCTTCATCGTCGAACGATTCTTCCGCGCCGCAGAGGATTTGCCTTGAAACGAGGGAAATGCTATTGTATAGGTACGTACGAGATCGCACGGGAACCGTACGCTCCGAAGTATTCGCGCCGCCGCCGATTACGTTTGATACGGCCCGAGCGATCGTTCGCCGCAAGCCGAACGATCCGGTCGAGGTCGACCACGCCGAATCCGAACCTGGATGATGGAATCCCCATGCCGACCCGGTATCACTACGTAGCATCGATTTCCAATGATTACCTCGGGGTCATGAAAGTCGTTCGAGCCGCTACCAGATCAGAGCTCGAGTACAAAGTCGAGGCTCAGCTTCGGAATTGGAGCTTCAGAGAAAACGCCGCGCGGGAGAGAAACAACAAGCGGATCGCACGCGAGCAAAAAGAGTCCGAGCGCGATTCCGCTCGTCTCAAAATTGAAAAGATGAAATTTGACGCGGCGCAAGCCGCCGAAGCCGAAAAAGATAAAATTAGTGCATATAATAATATTCTAATAGAAAGCGTCGGAGTCGACTTCTCGCTCGAATGGGAAGATTATTACGACCGCCAGGAGTTCCCTCCATTCGACTTTCGGCGAGAGAAACCCGATAAGGATAGGATCAGGATTCAACTTCTCGGAGAGAAACCGACTCGACGGATCGTCGCGTCGATCGAACCCGAGACTCCGAGTTTCCTCGAATTTCTCCTCCCGTTCGTTCGGCGTAGCCGAATTCGCCGCGAACAAGAAGCCGAGTCGCGCTTCCAATATGAGAACGCCAAAGCCGAAGCGGAGTTCCTCAAACGATCCAAGGAATATCGAAAGCGAGAAAATGAAGTCGTCGAGGCGTTCAACGCGGAGGTGCGCGAATATAACGACGAACTAAAAATCGAATATCAGAAATACAAAAACGACCGCGATCGGTTTCTCCATCGACAGAAAACTCACAACGACAAGATCTCGGAGCTTCGATTCCAATATGAGGAAAAATCGACACCGGCGATCAATGAATATATCAATCTTGTATTTGAGCGTTTTTCGAAATCCGACGCGATCCTCTCCGAATCTCCCCGGACGAGATTCGATCAACCCAGCCGAACTCTCGTCGTCGATCAATCCCTTCCCTCGCCTTCGCAGGTTCCGAAAATCATTGATTTTAAGTTTATAACGGCGCATAAATCAATCAATCCGGTTGAAATGAAACCGAAGGAATTCGAAGTTTTTTACGAATCGATCGTTCAACAGATCGCCCTCAGGACGATCAACGTGGTCGTCGGCGCCGATTACGCTCACGCGATTGAAGCGGTCGTTATTAACGGTTGGGTTAGCGACATCGATCGAAAGACGGGTAGGCGATTCACCTCGTGCGTCTTGAGTTGTGAAACGTCGCGAGAGATATTCATGGAACTGGATTTGACTCATGTCTCTCCCAAAGATTGTATTCGTGGCCTGAAGGGAATCACCGCGGGGCCGCTCATCATGACCGCTCCCGTCAAACCCATCATGCAAATCGACAGGTCCGACTCCCGATTCGTCGAATCCAGACAAGTCCTTAACGAAATCGGCCCGGAATGCAACTTGGCGGCGATGGATTGGGAGCAATTCGAACACCTGGTGAGAGAGCTGTTTGAGAAGGAATTCGCCCGATCGGAGGGAGAAGTCAGGGTGACTCAGGCGAGTCGAGACGGAGGAGTCGACGCGATCGCGTTCGATCCCGATCCGATTCGAGGCGGAAAATTCGTGATCCAGGCCAAACGCTACAACATCGTCGTACCCGTATCCGCGGTTCGCGACTTGTACGGAACGATGATCGCCGAAGGCGCCGTAAAAGGCATACTCGTCACCACAAGTCATTTCGGTCGCGACAGCCGGGAATTCGCCAAGGATAAACCTATCTCATTAATAGACGGCGAAAATCTCGTTTATATGTTCCAGCAACACGGAAGAACCTTCAACATCACGACGCTCCCGAAGGGGGACCCGCGGCGTGGATTCTGATCGACCAAAAATTATTGTCTACATCAATCAATTATAACTTAACCTATTTCATTTTCAATATCGGACGGATTTCCCGGAAGCGATCGGGGATTGACGTCGAGTTCAATATCCAGAGATATTCATCGCACAATCACATAATAGATAAATAATAATTTATTATGAATGTTTATGGTGGTAAGTGGAGTGCGATCCGTGAGATTCGACTTGTCGTTTCAGACGACGCTTCGTATCGCCGGACGATCGATTACGGATACATAATCAAGCAAAATAGAATGAAATGCCGTTATTTAATCGATTCTTCTCGGTGAAAGAGCGCATCGATTCTAGCTCGATCGATCTTGATCCGAACGATCGCGTTGCGATCCCACGTCTCGGCCCGCGCCGCGCCCGCGAACAGCTCGAAGCCGCGATCCGCTCTCGGAGCGAGTAAAAACGGCGTGACTTCGCCGTGGCGATCGATCGCGGTTCCCGATCGCGCAATCAAAATTCCGCGGTCGATCCAGCCGATTCCGTCGGTCGACGTCGCGGCGCCGATCCCATCGTGTCGTTCGTATACCATCAGATAACGATCTCCAAAGCGATTGACGTCGACCCCGCCGATATCGCCGCCGAGGACCGCGCCCGCGGGTTCTTTGATCCAACGGATTCCGTCGGTCGACGTCGCTCGGCCGACGGCTCGGTGCGAATCGGCCGATTTGGGAACGTTCTTCGCGGGAGCGCCGGGGGGAAGGTCTTTACGGCCGTCATACCACATCGTCAGTCGTCCGTTCTCAACGATCACGCTCGGTCGACCGACAAGGAGCGAATCCCACGAGCCCCGGGCGCCCGGTTCGAGCGCGGCGCCGCGCTTGGCCCAGGAGATCCCGTCGACCGAAGTCGCAACATCAATCTCGTCGACGACGTCCGATTCGGCTCGCGTGTAATACATATAAAGTTGATCGCGAAATTTAACAACCGAAGGATCATTCACATGATTGGCTGTTTCATCTTCGAGGACGACGCCGATTTTCTTCCAGGCGATTCCATCGCGTGATTCGGCGTAATGGATTCGATCGCGGCCGTCGCGTCCCTGGCCGCCGTACCACACGCGGTAAAGACCTGAATCTTCGACGATGACGGCGGGAGCGTATACGTTCCCCTCGCCATGCGGAGCGAGTTCGGTTTCGGTCGTCGCAAGCAGCGAAATCTCGACCCGATCGACGAGCTGCGGTTCGCCGGAGCGAGATCGACCGATCCGATCGGCCGCGATCGTAGCCAGGGAAATCAAGATCAATATTTTAAATAATCCAGTTTTCATTGATTGAACCCGGGTCTTGTGTGGAAAAGCTGCCGTTCGGTTTTGCGGACGTTCTTTCTGGATATCGTGCGGCACTTCGTGAGAACGGGGGGGTATGGAGCGCGTCGAATCGAGGCGCTAATCTACCACAATCGATCGCCCCGCGTCATTTTGGGATCGTTTGGGTAACATCGATGACTTCGGCTTAATCGCATAAGATTACGTCGATAATTCGGTCCCGCGGTCACACGTGGACTCACCGATCGATTAGGATTTCACGAATCCGTCGATCGACGACTTGACCGAGAGTCGATTCGGCGGACGCGATCGCATCCAATATCATTCGCTTTTCAAACCCGGAGGTTCCTCGTGGCGAAAAAGTACGACGTCGTGATGAAAGAATTGGTCGAACGCGATCCCGCGGCGTGGCTGAAGTTTCTTGAAATCGACGCCCCGGGGCCGATTCAGATCA
>JAKBCQ010000498.1 GCA_021807585.1 Planctomycetota bacterium
GATCAATATGGATAGCAGCGAGGCGAAGGCTCGATCGAATGATTCGGTAACATCTCGACGACATTATCCCAACGGCATATTCATGTTTACCCAAATAGTTGTATCAATTGATCGTCGGCGAGCGAACGAACGATGAGGTCCGCGGCGGCGAGCCCCTCGGCGGGGCTGTGCTCGTGCGGAGCGGCGACCGCGAACGCCCCCGCGGCCTTCGCCGCGGCGATCCCCGCGGGGCTGTCTTCAAGGACGACGATCGCCCGCGGCTCGGCGTTCAATCGCCACGAAGCGGTTAAATAGATCTCGGGATCGGGCTTGCCTTGGCGCACGTCTTCGGCCGACAAGATAAACATAAAACGATCGATGAGCGCATGACGCTTGAGAAGTCGTTCGGCGTGCGATCGACTCGAAGAAGTCGCCACGCCGCGGGGAACTCCCAAAGAATCGAGCCGATCGAGCAATTCCAGTAACCCGGGCGACGGACGACAAAAATCATCCAAACGTGATTGAAATTTCGTGCGAACTTCGGCGACGAACTCCTCGACCGAGTCCCCAAGTCCCGTCATGCGCCGCAGCGTTTCGATCGATTCGACTCCGCGGCGTCCCATGATCGACCGCATGATCTCGCGGGTGAACTCGCAGCCGAATTCGGCCGCCGTCTCGCGCGCCGTCAAAAAATAAAGCTCCTCGGTGTTGAACATCAAACCGTCGAGATCGAACGCGACCCCCTTGAATCCAAAACGTCCCTGAACTTGCATATCTTGACGAATCCTTGAATATCACACGTCGTTATATCTATGTTTATTTGTTAAATTGCGCCGAACGACGGCCGCGGAGGGAATCGGGAAAGAGCGATTGCTGATCGAGCGTTCCGTCGGCGTGGAACGGAATCGGGACGAAATCGGTCTCGAATTCGAGATCGTCGCTTCGATCGACTTCAGCGGCTAACGCGGGGGCGACCCATAATGTCGTCAGTTCGAGCGTGTTGGGGATCAACGTCATTCTCGCCTCCATGGGGTCGATGCGCCAGCATGTATCAAGAGACGCCGCGACGACTTCGCGATCGGTCGGCAGAGCCAGCGGGACGCGCGCCCGTGTGAGGAAATTTGAGGTAAAACTGTTCACACGCATCGGCACGGGGTCGATCGCGGAGACGAGTCTTTCGGTCGTCAAATCGGCGAGCCCCACGCCGACCGCGTTGCCGCGCGTTTCCACCGAAAGATCGAGCACGGCCAACCTCGTGACGACGGGTCGCGGCAAATCAGGCGTCGTTTCCACGCGTTGCCTACCGATCACGTTGGGATCGAGCCCCGTTCCGCTGTAATTCTTGCCAAGCTCGCCGACGATGAGCACGTCGATCTGATCGAACGGCAGCCCCGGCATCAGCTTGCGAGCCTCGTCGAGCAATTCGGGCTCGCGATCGAGCAACTCCTCGGGTTCCACCGGAACAATCGCCGCGGTCTTCTCCCACGCGTTCTCAAGGATCGCCAGACCGAGCGCGACATGAGTTCTCTCGAGGAGAAACGCTCCGACCTCGGGCAAGAGCTTGACGAGCCCGGGAAGTCCCAGCTTATGAACCTGAGCCGCCCCCTCGCGCTTGCCCAGGCCGATCGTCAGCATCTTTAAAAGCCCACTTTCATATCGACCCGTAAATGATGTATGAGGCTTGATGCGATTAAGGAGGACGACGCCGTCGGCTTCAAAGGCGTTTTTATCAAAAAAAATCGGCAATCCGAACGAGTTCACTCCCAATTCGATCGTGTCCATTTCGGCGTGAATCGGACAGTTCATCGTTTCCGGGGTGATCGCGTATTCGGCGAGGAGTTCGAGCTGACCCTCTCTGGTTCCCCCGCCGTGGCTTCCCATCGCGGCGACGAGGAACGGTTGAAAGCCGAGATCGGCGAGCGCCGCGACGGTTTCTTTGGCGATCGCGGCGATCGCGGCGATCCCTCGGCTTCCCACGGTCACGGCGATTCGGCCCCCCGGGCGAACCCGGTCGCGGATCCGGCTCGAAGCCACGCCCAGTCGTACCGATTCGGCGATGTCGGTAACCTCGGGGTGATTGAAGCGACGGCGAACTTTGGCGATCGGCGGAAAAATCATCGGCGGGTCGATCCTGGATATCTCGGCTCGTTTCGATCGACTCCCAGAATAGCGTTTCGAGCCCAAGACGCAAAACCCCTCGTTCCGGATCTCCGGTCCAAGGGGTGCTTATGTTTCAGTATTATAATTCGAGAATTCTTGAATACATCGCCGATGCGTCCGATATTTGAGCGTCGCCCGGGATATCGGAGCGCTCGGCACGTGTTCGAAGCGAATCGCGATCAGATCATCGTGCGTCGGCCGCGGAAGCGGCGAGCGAGCGCCGCGGCGCCGATGACTCCGGTCCACGCCAGCAGCGTGGCGGGCTCGGGAACGGGCACCGGGTAAATCTGGCCCCCCGTCGCGGCGTAGACGGGCGTGAGCGAGCCGATCTGCGGGTTCGAGCTCTGAAGGTTGACGAATTGCTGCGAATACGGCTGATTCGTGATCAGTACGAACGTCGCGCTGTTGCTTCCCGCTCCCAGCGGCGGCGTTTGGGTCGAGGGGTTCACGTAATCGGCTCGAATCGTGCCGACCGCCGATCCCGGCGCCCATGAAAGGCTGCTTGGAGTTTGTAACTGAACACCCGTTGAGCTCGCCGAAGGATTGATTCCCCCGACGGGACCGTTGACGATATAAGCCGCCGCGGGCGATCCCGCGAAGTTCGTCACCGTCGGAGTGCCGTTGAACTGCCACGACAGGCTGTCGACGTGAACGGGTTCTCCCGAATTGTTCGAGACGTTATTGACGCTGACCGCGTACGCGTAGGCGTAGAGCCCCGCCGCGGCGCCGGTTCCCTGAAACACCTGCGACCAAACATCGCCCGAAACGGGAGCGCCGTAAAATTGAAACGGCGATTGCAGCACGGGCGCCGCGGAAATCGGTTGAAAAAGGCTGCTGAATTGCGACGACGACATCTCCGGGGTGTCCAAAGTCTGGATCAGCGACCCGGCAAGCGCGGATGAGGGGGCGGCCGAGAAGTAGGCCAGACCCGCCACGAGGGCGAATGCGTAAGTGAGCTTCTTCATATTCACGATCTTCCAGGGTTGATCCGAGAATTCGAGCGTTTTCGCCACGCCGAATGCTCATGCGAGTCGATCCTTAACTCGCGACCGGAGACCGTCTCCGGACGTGATTCGAGGTTGTCACGCGTGTAAGGTCGGGGCGCGTCGCGATTCCAAAGGAGTCGAATCGTCACATCGCCCATACCCGATCATGTGTCGATTCCCTCTCTTCGACGATCTCGTGCATTCCCGCCGAGCGAAAAGCTCGACGCGAACCCGAGACCGCCGACGCGCCGGCGGACGCGAGGGGAGTCGACTCATGAGGCGTGCTCGCAGGGGGGAGGTTGCGAAACCCGTTTTCCCCCGAGCGGCCGAGAAAGTAGCAGCCCCTCGAAAAACGGTCAATCCGACTTTCGATCGTTTTCTTAAGCCCGGACAAACCGCGACCCCGGACGGATACCGATCGTCGCGACGCATCGATCAAGAAACCGCTTGATCGAGAAGCCGAGCGCCGCCGATATCCCCTCGTCTCACGATCGAGCCCTTGATTTCGATCGTCCAATGCACAACCAAAGCGACCCGTCGCAAGCTTCGAACGATCCGACGAAACCGCGCCTTTTGATTCTCTAGTAATTATCTATGGAAATATAATAAATCAACATGTTAAAGATTAGTGGGTGTGAACAATAGTTACGAGGGAGGCGGAATCGAGGTCGCGGTCGGTTTTCGGCTCGACACGATCGCGTCTCGGCAAGCGCGTTCGGC
>JAKBCQ010000499.1 GCA_021807585.1 Planctomycetota bacterium
TTGTTAAGATAATCAAACGTCTTTACGACTTCTCGAGCGTCACGGTTCGTCATCGGCGCGACGAGCTCGATCTCGGCCCCGGCGCGCCGAATCGTGAAGGAGGAATCGGCGACCGCGTTGAGCAGCATTCGGAGCGAAGCGGGTTCGAACGGCGCCGATCGATGCGCCTCGGGTGAATCCGATTTCTCGTCGTCGAGGATTTGCGCGACGATCTCTTTTCGAGCATCATCCCATGTCGTTCGGTCCACGCCTTGACGATTCGCCGCTTTGAGCCGGTCCTCGGCGTATTTCACGATCGAGTCGGCGATCTTCGGTTGGAACTCGTCGATCAACCGATCGACGATCGCCCCGGGAACGACGATCCGATGAAAATAGTTCAATCCTTGATGCGGAGTCACATATAATTCACCAGGGACGATCCGGATTGAATCGAGATCGACGTTCGTCCGTTGAACGTCTCCGTCGAAATCGATAATGGAATCAAAATTTGATAGAACATAACTGTTCTTGCTCTTTTTGAAATAAATCGACGGCCCGGCGAAATCGGCGAAAAGATCCAGAAGCGTCGGATTGAAGAGGATTGAATCGCGGCGTTTCCAAATCGTCGCGAGGCGGTCGGAATCTTCAGGACTCGATAACTTGATATTAGTAAAGATACGTAAAAGATCAAACGCGTCGGTTTTCTCGTCGTACTTGAAGAAATCGCGTTTCTCGGTTTTCACGCAGCCGGCGCAGAGAGTCGACATTGAAAGAAGGAAGACGATGTGGAGGATTCTCGATCGGCGGGCCGACATCGGAAATCTCCTCGAATCGCGGCGATCGTTATGGTTTTTTCGCCTCGAACGGAATCGCGTCGATTTTGGCGGCGAGGATGAAGTCGTTTTCCGAAAGTCCGCCGATCGCGTGTGTGGTGATTTCGATCGCAACTTCGCGGTAGCCCGTCAGGTGGAGATCGGGGTGGTGCCCTTCGGCCTCGGCGAGCGCAGCGACTTCGTCAAAAAAGTGAATCGCGGTCGAAAAATTCCGCGCCTTCCATTCGCGACGAATCCGTTTGCCGTCGTGCGTGACGTGCCAGCCGTCGATTTGAGCCAGCAGAGTTTCGACCTCGGCCTGGGTGAGCGGGGGAACGCCTCCCTCGCACGGAGCGCATCGTTTCCGTGTCAGATCGCCACCTATCATCGCGTTCATCATCGCCTCCTTCGTCGATCGGATCGATCACCACAAAGGCATTGTATGCGAAATCGGCTCGTCATGGTATCGCGATCAAAAGATTCGGAATCGCTCGATCGAGCTTTGAGATTGAACGAGATCAAAGGGTTGAGGTTGACGAAACCGCCGAATTGAACGATACCAACGGCCGATTATTTCCAGTGTCGGGGGTCGACCGTCATGCGTGTGCGGATCGTTCGCCTGGTTTTCGCGAGTTCGGGGATCATCGCGGCGATCGCCGCGGCGCAGGGTTGCGCGACGACGAATTCGGCGTCGTCGAGCCTGTTGCCGACCGCTTATCAAACACGCGTCGGTCCCTATCTGGCGCATACGACGAAGCCTCTCGAAGCCGATTCTGCCGAAATCGTCGCGCTCACCGGAGTCGAGGACGAGCTGGGGGCGATTCTCGCCGAAAAATTCCCCACCGACGCTCAGCCGATCGAGGTGTACGTGCTCAAAGATAAAGAAAGTTATGAGCACTATCTTAGATATCATCATCCCGATTTGCCGTACCGCCGCGCGTTTTTTGTGGGGGAGGGTGAACGAGGCGTGATTTACACGTTCTCGGGGGAGAATCTGGGGGTGGATTTGCGGCACGAGGCGACTCATGCGCTCTTGCACGCGCGAACTCCGGCGATACCCGCGTGGCTTGACGAGGGGCTTGCCGAGTATCTGGAATCCCCCGACTCTCCTCGGAGCGAAACTCCCGAACATCTCGCTCCGATGCCCGCCGAGACGATGCAGGGGAATCCTCCCGATCTTGCGAGGCTCGAACGAATGGCGGATTCGCGCGAGATGACGAAAAACGATTACCAGGAGGCGTGGCTCTGGGTTCATTATCTGCTGGGATCATCCGACGCGAGTCGATCGGCGCTCCTTGGTTATCTGAAAGATCTCGAATCAAAACGATCCGTCGGCCAGATCCCGCCGATTTCGTCCCGCGTTCCCAAAGAGTCGCTCACGATTGAGAAAGTGATGCTCTATATGGGAACGTTACGTGAGCGCGCGTCGCGGCCGAGCGATTCCGCGGCGCAGGTCTCGGGAACGAAAGCCGTTTCGGGATCGACGGCGAGGAGCGTAAAATCCGAGCGAACCGACGCGTCGTTGTGGGATCGAATTCAAACGGCTTTATCGCTCGATCGCCGCGGCGGATCGAAAGACGGCCGGACGTCCGTCAAACCGACGTCGTCATCCCCTGGAGGTTGAACCGTCGAGCGCGATCGACCACGATCGAATCAAAAAATGGCGAGGGATCGATTGATCTTGCGCGATTCCAAACTCGATCGAGCCCGATCGCTCGATCGAGCCGATATCCGATGAGGCCGATCGCATGGATGCGACGAACGCACGCGAGCACGAACCGATCGACGATCACGAGGTCGTTTACGAACGACGATCGCACGACCGCGGCGACCCCGCCGCGACCGTGATTGTAACATTATATAATTATGAAAAATATATAGAAGAATGTCTTAATTCCGTTTATCTTCAGACCGCGGTGGAATTGGATTTGATCGTCGTCGACGATCGGTCGAAGGACGGATCGGTCGATCGAGCCGCGGCGTGGATGAGGTCGCATGGGCGAAGGTTTCGCCGTGTTCTGTTGGTGCGGAACCGAGTGAATCGGGGTTTGGCGCGGGCTCGCAATCGCGCGTTCGAGATCGCCACGACCGATTACGTTTTCGTCCTCGACGCCGACAACTCGATTTACCCGCGGTGTGTTGCAACGTTGACCGACGCTCTCGATCGATGTAACGCGAGCTTTGCATACTGTTATCTCGAAAAGTTTGGAGTGGAATCGGGGCTCTTAAGCGACCGGCCCTGGGATCTCGACGCGTTGAAGAGCGGCAATTACATCGACGCGATGGCGCTCGTACGACGCTCGACATGGCGCGACATCGGCGGGTATTCGACCGACATGGGGGCGATGGGATTCGAGGATTACGAGTTCTGGCTCAAAATCGCCGAACGCGGCGGATACGGCGCGCACGTACCCGAAATCCTGGCGCGATATCGCGTCCATTTCCAATCGATGCTCAATACCGAGACAAGACGAAAAGAATCGCTTTTATGGGATTATCTTGAACAAAAACATCGAGGGCTCGTCCGCCCCGTCGTCGAGCCCGAACGGCGCAAATACGACTCGGATCGGCTGACTCTCGTATGCGATCGCTCTCGGCTCGAACGAGCCGAGGACGGATCGATCGCGATCGACCTTCGGGGACGCGCCGCGGCGCGGTTCGGCGTCCGTCGCGTTGAGATCCATATTGATGGAAAACTTTATGATATTGCTCGTTACGGCGATCGACGTCCCGATCCGACCGATCCTTATCGTCCGTCCGCGCCGTGCGGTTTCGCGTATCGGCTTACGATCGACCCGTGCGGTCCGCCGAACGAAGTCGTGATCCGTGCGATCGGGCTTTCGGGAAGGAGCGTCGAGCTTCGAGGTCGACCCGCGCCGATCGCGCGGCGCGACGACCTCGACGCGTGGACGATCGCTTTCGAAGGAGGGATCGTCGAGAGTCGAGGAGTTCAAGCCGTCGCGTGATCCAAGAAGAGATCATAAACGGATTGCGACCGCGACGCTCAGGCAATTAAAAAATATATGAATATAGAGAATTAACAAGAATGAATG
>JAKBCQ010000500.1 GCA_021807585.1 Planctomycetota bacterium
GTTCATTCGCGGCGAAGATTTGGCGGGGTTCGCGCCGGCGGCCCGTTTCGACCGCCGACGCTTTCGATTTCTTACGAGATCTCGTCGATCGGCTTCCCCTGGTTGAGGATCTGAACGGGTCGATCGGCCTCGTTGACGTACGACTTCTCAACGTCGATTCCGAGCTTGCGATACATCGTCGCGAGAATATCCTGCGGCGAGATCGGTCGATCCTTGGGAAACTCGGCCCGCGCATCGCTCGACCCGACGACGACTCCCCGTTTGATTCCGCCTCCCGCCATGACGACGCTGAACACGTTCGGCCAATGATCGCGCCCCGCGGTCTGATTGATCCGAGGCGTCCTGCCGAACTCGCCCCAAACGAGAACGAGCGTGCTCTCGAGCCGACCCCGCTGGTCGAGGTCGTCGATCAACGCCGAAAACGATTGATCGAATTTGGGCAAGTTATTTCTCTTCAATCCTTCAAAGTTATCCCCGTGCGTGTCCCAACCTCCCGTGTCGACCGTCACAAACCGAACCCCCGATTCGACGAGTCGACGCGCCAGAAGCGTGCTTTGACCCCACGTGTGCCGGCCGTAACGGTCGCGCATCCGCGGGTCTTCCTTGCTCAGATCGAACGCGTCGCGAACCGCGGGAGACGTCGTCATCTCAAAAACTTTATGTGAAAATTTGTCCATGCCTTCGATGGCGCCCGTCGCGTCGGCGTCGCGGCGGATCGTATCAAACCGCGAAAGAAGCTCGCGGCGCCCCCCCAATCGCTCAAGCGAAATCTCGTGCGGAGGAACGAGATTGCGCACGCGGAAACCTTCGTTGTTGGGATCGCCCATGATTTCAAACGGGTTGTGCTCGACGCCGAGATACGCCGCCGCCGAGCTCCGAGGCGCACGCGGAACCGCGACATAAGGCGGTAAACCGGGCTTCCTAGCCCCCATCTCCTTGCCGACGATGCTCCCGTAACTCGGCGCCTCGTTCGCCGGAATGTCGTTCGTCGGTGGATAACCCGTCAACAAAAAATGCGTCGCCGATTCGTGACCCGCGTCGGGATGCGTCGCCGAACGGATCACCGAAAGCTTGTCGCACACCCGCGCAATCCGCGGCATGTGCTCCCCCACCTCGAACCCCGCGACGTTCGACGCGATCGGGTTGAACGTCCCGCGAAACTCCGAAGGCGCGTTCGGCTTCAGATCCCACATGTCCAAATGGCTCGGCCCCCCTCCCTGCCAGATGAGAATCACGCTCAGATCCGCGGGCGATTTCCCCTCCAACCGAGCACGCGATTCAATCCGCAACAGATCGACCACGCTCAGCCCGCCGAACGCCAAAAACCCCGCCTTCAAAACGCTCCGCCGCGTCATCCCGTCGCAGCAACGGTAACGCCCGTTCGTCACCTCGATCATGATCTTCGCCTCGCAAGGTTCAAGAAAAAGGGGGGTTGATAATTAATGGTTGAACATGAACTCTTTTGAGTTCAATAACGACCATAAAACGTCTTCAAACGCCTGCTTCTTCGATTTCGACCGTTCAACATAGGTTAAAACCTCGGCCAGATCGTCGGCTTTGGGTTCGCGAGCGAACGTCCACAAGAACAGCTCGCGGGCGATCTTATCGTCCGAAAGTTTGGCCTGGATCATCTTCTCGATCCGACCGCCGGCGATCTTCCGTTGCGTCTCGGGCGAATTCATCAGATGAAGCGTTTGCGCCAGATTCGCCGCGGTGCTCCGCTCGCACTCGCACGCCGATTCGCGCTGCGAACGTCCGAAAACATCAAGAAAATAACTGTCGATCGATTCGTCGGGAAGATCGATCGCGCGGGCGCCGAGCGGAAAACCGCGGTATTTCTCCACACTCCCCGTCGCCGCGTCGACCGCGTCGCACAACACCTCCGCCGAAAGCCGCCGCGGATAAAATCGCGCGTAATTTCGCCGATCCTTCTCGTTCGAAGAATTCGGCGTTGACGATAACTGATACGTTTGAGAGTTCATGATCGTACGTATCAGATGCTTGAGATCAAAATTGTGCTTGACGAAATCGGCGGCGAGCGCATCAAGCAGCTCTCCGTTCGAAGGAGGATTCGTCACACGCATGTCGTCGATCGCCTCGACAAGCCCCGTTCCCAGCAACTGAGCCCACATCCGATTGACGATCGCCTTGGAAAAATACGGGTTGTCGGGCGAGGTCATCCAATCGACCAGCTTTTCTCGAGGATCTTGACCGCGCACATATTCCGATTCAACCGCGCCCAGCGGCTTCGGCTTCATCGCGCGGTGCGTCCGAGGTTGACTCACCCCGCCGTCCTTACGAACGAAAATCGCCGTCTCATTCGCCACCGCCCCCTGCTTGTTCCCCAACCGCGCAAAATGCGCAGCGAAACCCCAGTAATCGTCCTGACTCCACCTCTCATAAGGATGATGATGACAATTGGCGCATTGAATCCGCATACCAAGGAATAATTGACTCGTATCGTTCACCTGATGCGTGATGTTCCGCACCTCGCGATACCAGACGACCGCGGGACTGTCGCTCACATCCCCCTGAGCCGTCAAAATCTCCCGCACAAACTTGTCATATGAAACGTTCCTCGCGAATTGATCGCGAATCCACGCCGCGAACGCGAACGTCCCCCGCTTATACGCGTCGCCGTAACGCCGCTTATTCCGCAGCAAATCCCCCCAGTGCGATGCCCAATAACTCGCGTACTCGTTCCGCTCGAGTAAACGATCGATCAGCTTCGCCCGCTTATCGATAGAAGAATCCGCCAGAAATCCCCGCACCTCGTCGGGCGTCGGCAAGGTGCCGATCGCGTCGATCGATGCGCGACGGATAAACTCCTCGTCGCCGCAAACCGCGCTCGGCGCCAACCCCAGCTTACGCCACTTCTTCATCGCCAATTCATCGATAAACCCGCGAGGATGAAACCCCGCATACGCCGATTCGGCGAGCCTCGGTCCAAAAGGTATGCAAATCTTGGCGACATCAACCTGCCCCATGTATCGCACCATCACCGCGCCTTCACCCGTCGAATCAAGCGTGGAAACAACCCCCGCGCCGTCGACGCTCAAAAGATCGGGCTGTTGACTCTTGTATTCCGAAGCCCGCGTGACGTCGCGAGTCGAACCGTCGGTGTAATGCGCAATGACGCGAAGCCTCCGCTTCGCATTCCGATCCATCGTCGGCGAACCAGGTGAAACCTCGACCCCCGCGACCGTCGCCGCGTCGACCTTGCCGTACGGTGATCCCTGCTTAATCCACCGCAGCAGCATCTGATAAGGAACCGAGCCGACATCGAACTTCCGCCCACCTCCATGCGCAGCCTTCCCCGTCGGCTTCGTCAAAAGCAGCGATCGTTCGGGCGCCGCGGGAAAAACCCGCCGCCCCCGCGCTTCCTTCACCAGGGCGTCGTGATCCCCGGAAGGGTCGAATCCCAGCAAGCTCAGCTTGAACCCGTTTTGCCCCGTCGCCTTGCCATGACACCCGCCCGCATTGCAGCCGAATTTCGTCAGCACGGGAATCACATCATTGACGAAGTGAATCGGTCGATCGACGTCGAGTCCCTTGACGACGACGGTCGCAAAACCGCGATATTCACGCCCCGACGCCTGATCCTTCCCGACGATCTCGATCTTCGTCGACCCGTTCGCAAGCGGCGTGACATATCCGTTCTCAACCCGCGCAACTTTTGGGTCGGTCACCACGTAAACCGAATCGTTCGTTCGATCGGCCGACGTCCCGTCGGGTCGTTCGATCGTCGCGAGCATCTGAACCGAATCGTCAGAGTCGCGAAGCTCAACGCTCTCGGGAACGATCGTGAATTTGACCGACTTCGCATCAGCGGCGCGCG
>JAKBCQ010000501.1 GCA_021807585.1 Planctomycetota bacterium
ACGATCGATGTTTGCGACGATCCCAAAATCGACCCGCCGAGGGTCGACCGTGTCCCAAATCTACCAAAGGAGCCGGCGAAACGCCAAGGGAACCACGAAACGCGTGAAACGTCAAGAATCGAGCCCCCCTGGATCGCGCTCGATTCCCAACTCACACCGCTTTCATTGAGGTTTCCGCTCCCACTTCGAGGAAGTAACGAGCCGTGCCGAGAAAGACCAGCAAAAGCGAGACGAAACCCGACGACACCCCCGCCAAGGTTCGCAAGACGGCGGCCAAGCCCGTCGACGGTCGCGTGAAGGCGAAAACCTCGGCCGCTCCCAAGCGGAAAGCGCCGTCGAAAGCCGCCTCGGGCGCCTCACCAACCGCCAAGGGAAAAGCCCTCGTCATCGTCGAAAGCCCCAAAAAGGCCAAGTCGATCTCCAAATTCCTGGGATCGAACTTCGTCGTCAAGGCGAGCATGGGGCACGTCCGCGATCTCCCCAAGAAAACACTCGGCCTCGACGTCAAACACGACTACGCTCCAACATATGAGATTATGCCCGGAAAGAAAGGCGCGGTCGACGATCTGAAAAAATCGGCCAAAACCGCCGACATCGTTTATCTCGCGACCGACCCCGACCGCGAAGGTGAGGCGATCGCCTGGCACCTTCAGCACGCGCTCGAACTCCCCGACGACCGCGTCCGCCGCGTCCTCTTTTTCGAGATCACCGAAAAAGCCGTTCGCGACGCGTTCCAACATGTCGGTCCAATTGATATGGACAAAGTTAACGCTCAACAAGCACGACGATTTCTTGATCGATTCGTCGGCTATCAACTCAGCCCGCTCTTGTGGAAAAAGGTCGCTCGCAATCTCAG
This sequence comes from Planctomycetota bacterium, assembly GCA_021807585.1. Taxonomy (GTDB): domain Bacteria; phylum Planctomycetota; class Planctomycetia; order Isosphaerales; family Isosphaeraceae; genus JAKBCQ01. Next base: position 857 of record JAKBCQ010000501.1, read on the forward strand.
CGCCGGTCGCGTCCAATCGGTCGCCGTCCGGTTGATCGTCGAACGCGAAAAGGAAATCCGCGCGTTCGTCAGCGAGGAATACTGGAAAATCAAGGCGGCGCTCGCCCCTCGTCCCGCCAAGGAAGACGAGCGATTTGAAGCCGATCTCGTCGAATGGGGGGGCGCGAAATTCGCCGCCAATAACGAGACCGACGCCCTCGCGATCCGCGACGCGCTCGCCAAACTGCCGTACACCGTCGCCTCGGTCGAACAAGAACGTAAACCCGAAAAAGCGCAACCTCCGTTCAAGACGAGCACGCTTCAACAACAGGCGGCGATTCGCTTGCGTTTCTCGGGTAAGCGAACGATGAAAATCGCCCAGGAATTGTACGAGGGGATCGACGTCGACGGGTCGGGCCCCGTCGGCCTCATCACCTACATGCGAACCGACAGCCTGCGCGTCTCGCAAGAAGCGCTCGTCTCGGTTCGACAAATGATCCAAACCGAATACGGTCCCGCGTACCTTCCCGCCAAGCCCAATCAATACGCCGCGGGCAAGCTGGCGCAAGAGGCGCACGAGGCGGTCCGGCCGACCGACCTCGAACTCACACCCGAGAAGGTTCGCGCCCGGCTTTCGCACGATCAATTTAAACTTTATCAGTTGATTTATCGTCGATTCGTGGCGAGCCAGATGACCCCCGCGCTCTTCGACGTGACCGACGTCGTCATCCACGCAGGTGACCGCCAAGGTGTCTTCAAAACGCAGGGAAAAATCCTCTTTTTCGACGGCTATCGCCGCGTCTTGCCGCCGACCTCGAAACAGGAAGACGCGCTCCTGCCCAAGCTGACGGTCGGAGGACCGCTCGAACTCCTCGCGCTCGACCCAAGCCGACACTTCACCCAGGCGCCGCCGCGCTATACCGAGGCCACTCTGATCAAGGCGCTTGAAAAAGAAGCGATCGGCAGGCCCAGCACGTACGCGCCGATCATCCAAACCATCCAGGATCGACGCTATGTCGATCAGACCGAACGCCGCTTCCGCGCCACCGACCTGGGAATGGTCGTCACCGATCTGCTCGTCGAACATTTTCCTAAAATCATGAACATGAAGTTCACTTCAAGAATGGAAGAGGAGCTTGACGAAGTCGCCGCGGCGAAGATGGATATGGTGAAGGTGCTGGATGATTTTTATCACCCGTTTCAAGAATCGCTCTCGATCGCCGAGAAGACGATGGAGCGGGTGCAGATTCTCTCGTCCGAGGTCTGCCAGGAATGCGGCGCGCCGATGGTGATCAAGTTCTCCAAATCGGGCGAATTTTTGGGGTGCTCGCGCTATCCCGATTGCAAGGCGACGCGGCGGATGGACGGAAGCGTGAAGGCCGAGGCGGTTGAAACCGAGCACAAATGCACCAAGTGCGGTAAACCGCTGTTGTTGCGCCAAAGCAAACGGGGTCCGTTCCTATCGTGTTCGGGCTACCCCAAATGCAAAGAGGCGTACAACCTGGATGAAAACGGCAACCCCGTTCCCTCGGTCGTCGAAACCGAGCACAAATGCCCCAAGTGCGGCAAACCCATGGTGATGCGGCAAGGATCGCGGGGCGCCTTCCTGGGATGCTCGGGTTATCCCAAGTGTCGAACGACGTCTCCGGTCGACGACGAGGGAAAACCGATCAAGCCCGTCGAGGTCGACGTCAAATGTCCCAAGTGCGGCGGCGCAATGGGAGTGAAGCAAGGGCGGAGAGGACCGTTCCTCGGATGCCAAAGCTACCCGAAATGCCGAGGAACCGCGCAACTCTCCGACGAACTCAAAGAACAACTCGGAGACGCGATCCCCGCGGCGCCCAAGAACGACGGTCCCGATCTCAAAACCGTCGAGGTCGTGGAAATGTGCGACCAGTGCGGAGGCGCGATGATCGTGCGTCGAGGTCGACGCGGCTTCTTCCTCGGCTGCGCCAATTACCCCAAGTGCAAAGGAACCCGCGAACCGGGAGAACAAACGCTGGAACGAATCATGGCCGTCACAGGCGTCTGACGACCAAAAACACGACCTCCTGATTTCCATATTCAAGAACCTTTGAAGATCGAACCGATCCCGCTCCTCGCCGGAACCGATCGGTTCGATTTTCATTCGCCGCTATCGGTCTCGGTCTCGGTCTCGGTCTCGGGGTCGGCTTGATCGCCGCCGAGATCGGGATCGAGCGAGGTTTCCTCGTCGGCGGTATCGACCGCCGAGCGACGTTCCCCCGCAACGCGATCGATTCCCGTCGCGACCGCGTACGCCACAGCGTACGTGCGACAATGTGAAATGGAAATCAACATGTCGGCGATTCCCTGTCGGATCGCGACGTCTTTGGCGCCCCCTCGTATCAACACCTTGGGACGCCCCGACGGATCGTTGCGAACCTCAAGATCGGTCCAGGAAATCCCCCGACTCCACCCCGTTCCCAAAGCCTTGAGGATCGCCTCCTTGGCGGCCCAACGACCCGCGAAATGCTCGATCGCGTGCTTGCGCGCCTGACAGTATCGAATCTCACGGTCGGTATACACGCGTCTCAGGAACAACTCACCGTGCTGCTCGATCATCTTGCCGATTCGCGGGCACTCAACGATATCCGTGCCAATCCCCAGAATGTTCATCATTTATTACCAGTTGTGTTTGGAACGTCCCCGTCTTCGATATCGCCTGGAAACGATCGTGATACCGGGCGAGGTTCGCGCGAGATTGAACCGTTCCGTTGTATCGAAAATCCGCGCCCGAGTCATCACAAATGCGGTCCCCGTTTGGTCGAACTCGAGCGTGAATTCGCATGCGTCTTCGTCGTTGATCGCTCTCGCTCCAAACCTGATCGAAATCGCACCATGAGGACAAATGAACAATCATGATCACATATTTTTAATATCAATATTGATTTAATCGCAATCGTCGACGCCGATCCTTCCCGCCCCCATACCTGGAGGTGTTGATCGATTTTCGTCGCGGATTAAGCCGACGGCGCG
>JAKBCQ010000502.1 GCA_021807585.1 Planctomycetota bacterium
TTCGATCCGCGCGTCCGATCCCAGCCGTTTCAGCGTTTCGTCGAGCCGTTTGACCGCGTCTTCGAGATAAAACGTATCGTCCTCGCCCGTGATCACATGAAGCTTCCCTTTCAGTTTGGGAAGCAGTTCGTCCGCCGATCGTTCGATCTTCAAGCGGATGTCGTATTTTTCCCACGCTTTGGCGATCGCGGGATCGATCGCTCCCGTTTTTCGATCCCACAATTGAAGCGGCTTTCCGTCGTCGTCGCGCGGGCTGAAGACAGCCTCGAACGAGCCGAGTTGGCCTCCGGGACCCGTCGCGCCTTCCACCTTGGACATTTGCTCATAATACATGACCGGCTTGAGATTGAACCGAGCGACCGGGAGGGGTTCGCCTCGATCGTTCTTGAACGCGTTCGCCTTCGGAGCGTAAATATCGATCGTTTGAAAATGCCGGAAATCGACGGGATCGGGGCTCGTCGACCAAACTCCGCCGAAGGTATCGGGATACGCGATCTGGAGCCAGAGCGAACTCCATCCCCCCGAAGAATGACCCGTCAATAGGCGGGCGCGCGGGTCGGCGATTACGGGAAAATGTGCTTCGATATAAGGGATGAATTCTTTGACGAGAGCCTCGCCGCGCGGACCGTTCGTCGCCGAATCGGCGAAGACGTGATGCCCCGTACCGCAATCGGGGTCGAGGACGATCCTGACGAATCGACCGCCGAAAGCGAGCCGCGGAGTCCGTTCGAAGATCGCCGCCATGTGATGATCGCCGCCGAATCCGGGAATGATGTACAAGGAAGGACGTTTTTCGGTTTGATCGATCGTCACCCCTTTGGGCAAAATCACCGCTCCGCGCATCCGGATCGGGCGATGATAAAACGCCGATAATAGCGGGCTTGGAATATCGACAAGCTTAATCCGATCGGACTCCTTAAAAGGCTTGGGAGGAACGATCGTATCGATTTTGAGATCGAACTTCGCGGGCTTCGCGGGATCGAGTTCGGCGACGATCGGCTCGCCGTAGGCGTTCCCCTCCCCCGTCCCAAGATCGTGCGTATCGGGGTTGAGTCGAACGACCGCCTGGATCGCATATTTGCCGGGTTTGAGCAGCGCAAGCTCGGTCGGATAACCGAGCGAATCGGCGCCGATCACCGCGGGCTCGCCGACCTTCCAGTCCTTGACGTCGACCGCGAAGAAAGGGCTCGGGTTGAGAAAATCGGGACCCGTGCGGGGCGGCCGCGGCGCTCCCGGAGTTCCTAAAAAGATATAAACGCGCGTTGAAATCGGCTCGGGATGAACTTTATCGGTGCGCGTGATTTGAAATTCGAGCGGTCCCCGTGATTTCGTCGGTTCGGCGAATCCCGCTCCGAGGGTCGTCGTGTGCGCCGCGATGATCGTCAAAAAGAATAAGCCGAATCGATTGCGGAGAATGAAATTGCGAATCATCCGGGAAATCCCCCTCCCCTGGCGCTTCAAACGTCGTCTCGCTATGACCGTGCGAAGCGCGTCGCGCGATCTCAAGGATCGAGCCGATATCGTTAAGATGATCGAATGTAGCGAAGCGAACGTCTCGTGTCCACGATCATCCGATCACGACGGGGACGGGAAGAAGCGGGTGCTCGGCGAGCATCCGGTCGAGGTCGTACCGGGGTAACGGACTGAAATGACGCGCCGCGAGCCGCGTCGATCCAAGAACACATTCTTTTTCAAGAACATAATAGCGATTATAAAGATCGATCGTTCGATTGACCGGGCCGACGTCGAGCTCGGCGAGCAGTTTTGCCCAACGCGTGTTGAAGCGAGCGCACGCGAATGCGAGATCGCCCGCGACGGCTCGAATCTTCCTCGGGGAAGCGAGCCGATCTCCCCAGTTCGGCGGCTCGGCCGAGCAGATCGACCAGAGTTCGTCGATCGGCTCGACGAAAGCGAACCGATAATCGTCTACGCAAGTGACGACTCCCGCCCATTGCTTGAGCCGAAGCCGAACCATATCGAGCAGCTCGGAGCGTTTCTCCGTAAGTTTTTCACGCAATTTGGCGACCGCGAATTCGGCGTCTTGGCCGCGCCTTACGAACGCCGGGACGTCGAAAAGACGCAACAATTCGCGCGCCTCGGCGGCGTCGGGCGTGACTTTCGCCCCGTCTTCATCAAGCTCGCCGGCGGCTTCTCCTTCCAATCGAATCGTCCTCTCGCAGCCCAAGCGATCGACGCCGAACTCCACGATCATCGGAACGATGATAACCCGAGTCGGGTTCGTGGCGAAACGCCGTCTCTGCTGCGCATCCTAAGCCGAAGCCGCGTCGGTCGCTTCCAATGCTTGAATCAAAGGATTCGTTGATATCACGAGATCAGCCAGGGGCTCGGATTTTCGAGGATTCGGCCGAGCGATTCGAGGAATCGCGCCGCGGGCGCGCCGTCGACGATGCGGTGATCGAAGGTGAGGCTGAGGGTCGTCCGGCGCCGCGCGACGATCGCCTCGCCGATCACCACCGGCCGACGTTCGATCCGGCCGATCCCCAAGATCGCACACTCGGGTACGTTGATGATTGGAGTAAAAGCATCAATACCGAACGATCCTAAGTTGGTGATGGTGAACGTTCCGCCGCGGAGCTCCTCGGCCTTGATCTTGCCGGATCGGGCGCGATCGATCAGATCGCGAGTCGTCGCCGCGACTTCGAGGAGCGAAAGGTTTGCGACGTTCCGGACGACGGGGACCAGCAAACCCGCGTCGGTATCGACCGCGACGCCGATATGAACGGATTCGTGAATCACGATGCGATCGTCGATCCAACCGGAATTGAGGATCGGCGCACGTTCGATCGCAATCGCGGTCAATTTTATGATAATATCTGTGTATGATGGAACAAGACGGTCGTCGCGGCGGGATTCTCGGAATTGTTCGCGAAGATTGAAGAGGTTTTCGGCGTCGATCGTCGTCGTAAGGGTGACGGGGGGCGCGATGCGATGCGCTTCGGTCATCCGCGCCGCGACGGCGCGTCGAATCGCGGAACGTCGCGCGGTTTGAGCCGAGGCCGATTCAGCAGACTGATAATTATTGATGGATTTGACGGTTTCGGCCGCGATCGTCGTTCGTACGCCTTCGGTCGGCGTTCGCTCCGAGGCGATCGGTTGTGGGCTCGCGAATCGATTCTCCGCCGCGGCGACGACGTCTCGTTCGCGGATGCGTCCCGATCGACCGCCGCCGACGAGTGTGCACCAATCGACGCCGAGCTCGGCCGCCTTTCGCCGCGCGCGGGGCGTCGATCGAGGGCGTTTACGAACCTCGTTCGCCGAGATCACATGCGAATGAGAAGTTATCATCAAAGGTTCGGCAGGCTCGACGTCGGCGGCTTCCGATCGGGCCTCGGTCGCGGACGCCGAGTGATCGCTCGCCGCGGAATCCCCGGCGGCGATGAGATGAGCGAGCGTCTGCCCGACGCGGACTCGATCTCCCGACTTGGGAGCGGACGCGGGAAGGCTCAAAAAGCCTTCGTCGAAGCTCTCGACCTCTTGCGCCGCCTTGTCGCCTTCGATCACGAAGAGCATGTCGCCGCGGCGGACGAATTCGCCTTCGCGCTTCAGCCATTCCACGAACGTCCCCTCGTCCATCGACCAGCCGAGACGGGGAACGACGACTTCAATCGTCATAAGACACCTTATCTATATAATATATTGATCAACATATCATGCTAAGTAATATTCAACGAACTCAGATACAATTATTCCTGGATGAGATCGCGGATCGCCGCGACGACGTCGTCGACCTTGGGTACGACGGCGCGTTCGAGCGTCGGGCTGTAGGGGGTGGGAGAAAACGCGCCGTT
>JAKBCQ010000503.1 GCA_021807585.1 Planctomycetota bacterium
CGATTTTGTGTTCGCTGACGATTCTGCTGTTTTTGGGCGAATGGCGGATGACTGCGATCGCGGTGATGACGATTCCGATCTCGGTGTTGGCGGCGATCATCTTCCTGTTTTATGCGGGAAACACGATCAACGTGATGACGCTCGCGGGGATGTCGCTGGCGATCGGCCCAATGGTTGATAGCGCGATCATTTGTTTGGAAAATACACACAGACATTTGGGATTGGGCGCGAGCCCGAAGGACGCGGCGTTTTTAGGCGCGAGCGAGGTGGCGATGCCCGAGCTCGTTTCGAGCTTGTGCACGTTGCTGGTGCTTTCGCCGTTGGCATTGATGCCGGGGATGGGCGAGTTCTTGTTTAGGCCGATGGCGCTCGCGGTGACGTTCGCGATGATGTCGGCGTATTTCCTTTCGCGAACGTTTGTTCCGTCGCGGAGTGCGCTTTGGCTCAAGCCGCACGCTTCGCACGATTCGGAAGAATCGCACGGTCTGTTCTCGGGGATTCGTCGCGCCTTCGGCAAATGGGAAAAAACGATTGACAAGGGGATCGAGCAGTATGTGAAGGGGCTCGACTTCGTCCTCAAGCATCGCGGAGCGACGATCATCACCGCGTTCACGATGCTCGTCGTGGTTCTCGCGTCGCTCGGTTTGAGGATGCGCCGCGAGTTCTTCCCCGAGGTCGACTCGGGAGCTTTCGAGATGTACGTTCGCGGGATCAGCGGTCTTCGGATCGAACGGACCGAGGACACCATCAAGCTCGTCGAGGATTATCTTCAAAAGACGATCAAAGACGATTTACAGATGGTGATCTCTGAATTGGGCGTGAACGCCGACTGGTCGGCGGCGTACACCTTCAATTCGGGACCGATGGACACCGTCATGAAGGTTCAGCTCAAGGCCGAGCGTAAGCGATCGGCGCAAGAATATGTTAAAATTTTACGAGACGGTCTGACGAGGGATCGACGATTCGCCAATTTTGAATTCGGCTTCGACGCCGGCGGTTTGATTCGAGGCGCGATGAACGAGGGTAAATCGACGCCGATCAATATTCGCGTGACGGGTAAGAATCTTAAGATCGCGCGCGACATCGCCGAACGGATTCAGTTCAAGGTTCTCAAGATCAACGGCGTCGTCGACGCGCGGATTCGTCAACGGCTCGATTATCCCGAATACATCATCGACGTCGATCGCGCCAAAGCGGCGATGTTGGGGCTGAGCCAGCGAGTCGTGATGGAGAACGTCGTCGCGTGCTTCAATTCCAGTATTCAATTTAACAAAAAGAATTTCTGGATCGATCCCGTCAGTCACAACCAGTATTTCGTCGGCGTCCAATATCCCGAAAACGATATTTTATCGGTACAAACCTTGCTTGACGTGCCGATCACGAGCCCGGTTCAACGGAATCCGATTCCGCTCCGCAACATCGTCTCGATCCACCGCGCGACGGTTCCGACCGAGATCACCCACTACAACCTGCAACCGACGATCGAATTGACGATGGGCGTGCAAGAACGCGATTTGGGACACATCGCCGAGGACGTCACCCGCGTCGTCGAGAGCTTCGGTCTCGCCCCGCACGTCGTCGAGAAGCGCGAGCTGATGAAGAAGAACCCCAAGCTCAAAGAAGGGTTCTTTGAAAAGTTAATGGGAAACATCAGCGAGGGTATGGGCTTCTCCAAAGACACAAACATCTGGCAACCTTACGATCCCGCCGATCCCACCGGGCAAAAGATGCTGAGCGGATCGAAGATCGTATTGAGCGGTGAATATGCTCGTATGCAGGACACATTTAGAAATCTCGCCGTGGGTTTGACCCTCGCGTCGCTTCTTATTTACTTTTTGATGGTTGCGCTCGATAAATCGTACGTCGTTCCGCTGACGGTGATGTCGATCGTTCCGCTTTGCCTGATCGGCATCATCCCGATGCTCTACGTGACGAACACCTCGGTGAACGTGCAATCGTTGCTTGGATTTATCTTCATCATCGGCATCAAAGTGGCCAACACGGTGTTGATGACCGACTTCGCGCAGGAGCTGCGTCGCGAGGAGGGGCTGACGCCGACGCAGGCGATCCGCAAGGCGGCTTCGATTCGCGTTCGACCGGTGACGATGACCGCGCTCGCTGCGTTCTTCGCGCTGATTCCCGCGGCGTTGGCGATCGAACGGGGGAGCGAGGCGAATGCGCCGCTCGGTCGGGCGATTTTGGGGGGATTGTTGGCGGGCGAGCCCGCGACGCTCTTCGTGTTGCCCGCGGTGTATTCGCTGATGATCCGCGATCCCAAGGGCTACGTGCCGACTCCCAAGCCGCACGGCAACGGTCACACCACCGGCGCAGGCCCCGAACCGGGTCACGGCCATGGCCATGGCGGCGGCCACGGACATTGATTTGGGATCGCCGATCGGTCCTCAACAGCCAATTCGTGGACAAGGCGCCGATCGGACGTAAAATGTCGATCGGCGCTTATAGCTCCGCGAAGTGAACCGCGCGTCGATCGAACGCGATGAAACCGGTTCGATCGTAAAGCCTGATCGCCGGAACATTGCGCGAATCGACCGCGAGATGAAGCCGCGACGCGTAGGGTTTGGCGATTTCATTCGCCTCGGCGACGACCACCCGGCCCAGCCCTCGACCGCGCGCCGCGGGAGTGAGACCGAGGTACGCCACCTCCCACGACGTTCGTTCGGGAAGACTCGACAACAGCAAAACCGCGGCGGCTTGGGGTTCGTTTTCGAGAAAGCCGATCCGCCATCGCGAGGGGTCGAAGCGCCCCTCGGCTTGGTGTCCGGTCATGATGTCGTCGATCGTGCGGACCCCCATCAGTTCGGGCATATCGAGGCTTTTCTCGTAGCTCGCCTCGACGATTTTATGAAATAAATAGGCATTGTTATCATTATATGTTTGCCAGCGAAAGCGGGGTGCGTCGGGGTTGATTGCAACGGGTCGACCGGTTTCGCGTTCGAGATAGATCAGGTCGGTGACGTGCGGCATTCCGCCGCGAGCGAGGTCGGCGGCCTCGCGTTTTGGGGCGTGCTTTTCGATCAGAGCCTGGGCGAGTGCGTAGCCTCGCTCGCGGAGCGACGCGAGCGATTCGACGACGAGCGCCGCGGCGACCTCGCTTCGTCGCCAGATCAACGCGACCTCGGGCGCCCAGACCGCGGCGACCCTGCCCGCGAGGCATTGCGTCATGATCGCTCCGACGATTCTTCCGGTCGATTGTCGGGCGATCCAAAGGCCGTTGAAATCGATCGAAGCGGCTTTGGGATCGTCGATGAAAACTCTTATTAATTCGGTACTTAGCTGTTCGGGTAGGCGGCGGAGGAGGAGTTTGAGCGCGGCGCCGCGATCCTCGACGGGGCAGGGGCTCGTCAACCACTTGGCGCCTCGCATGGGGGTCGATTTTCCTAGAATGATCCAACGGTTGAGCTTCGTGAGGCGTATACAATCATACCTTGGCGGAAAGCGAAAGCGACATGAAGCCGAAATCGACCGCGAACGCTCGTTCTCAAACGGATATCATGACGGAGGGGCGTTGGTTCGATCGGGTTGAGGCGGTCGAGCTTCAAAGGGTTGAGTTCCCGTTGATGTTGATGTGAGGATTCGAAGTTGAGCGACTTATCGGCTGATATTGCGCACGGCGTCGATCGCGACGCGTCTTTTCGGCGGGAATCGCTGGTCGATCCGAGCGGGACGGCGAGCGGACCCGAGCCGCTGCGCGACGAAGCGGATCCCGACGGCGAGCGTTTTTCGGACGCCCGGCTCGTCGAAAGGACGCGGGGCGGCGACGACGAGGCGTTTGCGCGGCTCGTCTTC
>JAKBCQ010000005.1 GCA_021807585.1 Planctomycetota bacterium
GGCCGCGGCCAAGCCGCCGAGTTTCGACGAATTGGCTCGCGGGAGCGATCCGAGCCTCGTCGCCGAGCTCTTCGACTTTTTGGTTCATAACAAAAAATGGTGGCTCGCGCCGATTTTGATCATGCTGGCATTGTTTGGAATCTTGATCGCGCTTTCGACGACCTCGGTGGCGCCGTTTCTTTACACGCTCTTTTAATCATGTTAACAAAAGAGTAATCCGATACGCGATTGATCGCCTCGTTCGGGTTAATCGTTGGCCGATCGGGCTTTTTTCGCCGACCGATCCGCGTCGGCGTCGTTTTCGCGGGCGAGTTCGATGTCGGGGATCGTGATATCCTCGGGCGTCTCGCCGCGGGCGATTCGATCCGAGGCGTCAAAATATCGTTTGGCCTTCTCCACCCGCGCCAGGGGATCGTACCGAACCCCCGCGGCCGCGATATAATATTTATGCGATCGCATGATTATCTTTTTCCAGACGGCGGGTCCGACGACGCCGAATCGACGCGCGATTTGGCGGGAGTCGAGTTTGGGAGGGTCTCCCGCGAGGACGTTCTGGAAGCGGAGAGCGAACAGTTGAGCGAGCACGGCCTCGGCGAGAGCGACCTGTCCCGAAACCGAGGGGTGCACTCCGTCCATGAAAAGGCGGTCGTCGAGGATCGCGTCGGGAACCAACGATTCAAAAAGATTTTGTGCGTCGATTAGAGGGACGCGCCGTTCGGCGGCGACGGCGCGATAAATCGTTCGGAACGGTTCTGCGCAACGAAACGGGAAGCCGTCGAGATTGCGAGCCGAAATGAAGTGACTTGCGGCGGTTTTCGCGTCTCCCGAGCCGCGAGCGATCGTTGCGATGCGATAATGCGCCTCGGCGAATTCGGGATGTTCGTCAAGCAGCTTGCGATAAAGCTCGGCGGAGCGATTGGGATCGGATCGTTCGAGCTGTAGCGTCTCGGCGAATCGAGCGGCGATTGCTTTCCGCCACGAGGCGTCGGAATAAGGGCCCTTGAGGATCGAGCGATTGGGTTCGAAGTCGGCGTCGTTGCCGCAGGGACTGATCAAAATTGGAATCGCCCCCGCTTCGATCGCGAACGCGACGATCGCTTCGAGTCGGGCCCGAAAATCGGCGTGAAGAGCCGCGGTCTCATCCTCGTCGCACGGAGGAAGATCGACGAGTTCGCGCGTCGCGCCGATCGGCGGCAACGAGTCGAGCCGATTGCGATCGATCGCCTCGCGCACCAGTTTTTCAAAGCGCGAAACGCGAGCGAGTCGATCGAAAATCGCTTCGAGTTCTCCCGGACGCGTCAAGCCGCCGGGCCACGCGAGTTCGGCCTTGGGACGTACGGTTCGTTTCCATTCAAATCGGCTAATATACTCATTATCGCCGATGTAAATAATAAGCACGTCGGGTTTTTCGGCGAACTCGGCGAGTGTTTTATGTTGCGATTCGAGCGTGGCGCCTTGCCTCGCGAGGACGACGGCGCGGACGTTGCGCCCGTGAAAATAGGGCTGGAGTTCCCAGGCGACGATTCGGCCGATCGAAAAAGTTTCGTCAAAGGGATATCCCGCGGCGGACGATCCGCCGACGACGACGACGTGCACGTCGCGATCGGCGATCGTCCTCGATTGATTGTTCGATCGGCGTGTCATCGAGCGAAAAGCGAGAGGGGAGGGAGATCGATGCTTCCAGTTCCAAAACGCCGCGGAACCCGCCTCGGCGAGCGCGGCGCCCGCGACGATCGCGAACGACGCGGCGAGCAGACGAATCTTGATCTTGGTATATCGAGATTCAACTCCGCGACGAATGCGGTCGCGTCGATCGCGGATCGCCGAACGCGCAAGCGCGATCGCCGTGATCGAAGCCGCCGCGACCGAGAACGGATACGCCGAGCCGACGACGAATAAAAAATAATCAATAACATGTTGTTTAGTGGATTTTGAAAGCCCGTGATACCAATGCGGCGCGACTGCGCGAACGCCGAGGGCGATCATGATCAATAAAGCGGCGCCGATAATATATCGGTATGAATGGAACAAATGAGCGATCGATCGGAGGGGGATTTCCCCCGCGGTTTGTTCGAGTTTGAAATCGGCTTTCGCCCGCGGAGCGAATCGTGCGGCGGCGGCGTCTTCATCGCAAACGCGTTCAGGAATCGACAATCCGTCGTTCTTGGATTTCATTGATCCGCCGATCCGTGAACGTGTGACGGGAAGCCGAGTCCCGGGATTCCGAGCGATTCGGCGGGGGTTCCCGCGGCGACGGCTCGCGCCGCGGCGAGGAACCGCGCGGCCTTGGTGCGACGTTCGCTCGGGTCGAACCGAATCTCGGCGGTTTTTTCATAAAAGAGCCCGGCTCGCATCGCGACTCGAAACCACGCGTCGCGACCCACGACGCCGAAATGCTCGGCGACCTCGCGAACGTCGAGCCGTTCGGGAGGGGTCGTTTCAAGACCGATCACACGACGCAACGCGGGAGCGGCGAGAACGGCCTCGGCGAGCGCGACATGCGCCGCGAGCACGGGATGTTGCGCGTCGATAAAGAGACGATCGTCGAGAATACCGTCGTCGGTCATCGCTTCAAATAGTTGTTGAGAATCGATCAGCGACGCATCGCACGCTTTGGAAATGATTCGATAGACTTGTTGAAACGTGGATATCGCGCGGAGAGGAAATCCGTCGAGATCGCGCGCCCGAATGAAACATCGGCGAGATTCGTCGCCTCGTCCCAATGTTCTCAAAACCCGAGCCGATCGAAACAAAGCCTCGGCGCATTCGGGTTGTATGCCACGAATCATCATGTAATAATCGAGTGAATCACGCGGCTTCGATTTTTCCGATCGTCGCGCGGTTTGATAATCACGCTCGATTAGATTGCTCATTTGTTCGTCGGGATGATATACGTGCGGCGCCGAACGGTTCGGTTCGAAACCCGCGTCGTTACCGCTTGGGCTGATCAAAATCGGCGTCGCGCCGATCGATTTGCAATACGCCGTGATCGCTTCGAGCCGGCGGCGAAAATCGACGAGGATCTTGTCTGATTCGCTCGGGGCGCACGGCGGGACGTCGATCAACCCGCGCCGCGACGCGGGGGGAGGGGGGCGATCGAGGAGCGTTTTGCTTTTTATTCCATAAATCAATCGACATAACGGCGACCGAAGACCGATCCGATACGCCAGGCCCGCGAGCGCTCTCCGGCTCGAAATCAGCTCGATCGGCGAAAGCCCCTCGATCGGATACGCCGCGCGCGACCACTCATATCGACTTTGGTATTCATTATGACCTGAATAAATGATAACAATATCAGGCTTACGTTTGAGATGCGCCAGTTTTTGGTGCATGTCGCGGAGGTTCGCTCCTCCGGTCGCGAGATCGTGCAGCCGAACCTTGACCCCGGGCGCGGTTTGTTCGATTCGCCAGGCGACGATCTTGCCGAGCGAAAGCCACGCGCTGTAGGGCTCTCCCGCGGCGCTCGATTCGCCCAGCACGACGAGCCCGATTTCGCGAGCGGCATTGGAATGATGTGAAGATGCGACTGTTTTCCGCTCGTCATCAAAGCGCGGAAGCTCGGGAAATCGATTGAGGCGAAACTCGACGACCCCCGCTGCGATTTCGAGAAGGATCAAGCCGACGACGATCGAGAGCGAGAACGCGAGCCCGCGCGCAAGCCGAACACGCCGGCGCGGGTCGGTTGGTTCGAGCCCAGGATTGCGATTCTCGCGAACGAGCCGATCACCGAGAGCGATTGTCGCGACGAGCGCGGCGACGAAGACGATCGGGTAGCAGACGAGCGCCGTATCGAGCGCTAAGCCGACGGTGCGAAGCCTCGAATCGAGCGGAATCGACGGCGAGAATCGTCCGATGACGACCCGGGCGACGAGAACGACGATCGTGAGAGCGGCGACGCGCACGATTGTTCGTGTTATTCTCGGCGACGTCCGAGGCGCGGCGTCGTTCATGACGAACCCTCGCGATCCGTGATTGCGCCGGCTGAGAGCCCGCCGGGGGCTTGGCGGATTGATAATCGACGCGAAGTTACATGAGCGGCAAGTATATGTTTGATCAAAGGATAATAGGATATGTCGGTTATTTCACTTTTTGATCGATCGCGCGAGGTCGTTTTTTCGGTCGGCGAGCTGACGGGATTATTGAAGGGGCTGATCGAAGAGTCGTTCCCGCGGATCGGAGTGACGGGGGAGATATCGAACGCGGCTCGTCCGCGATCGGGGCATGTGTATTTCACGCTCAAGGACGAATCGGCGCAGTTGCGCGCGGTGATGTGGCGGAGCGATGCGCAACGGCTCGTCTTCGATTTAACCGACGGTCTCGCGGTTCGTGCTTGGGGGGGGCTCACGGTCTATCCTCAACGGGGCGATTATCAATTGATTGTACGGAAAATCGAGCCCGAGGGAATCGGCTCGCTCGAACTGGCGCTGCGGCAAACGACGGCTAGGCTCGCCGCCGAGGGGCTTTTCGACCCGAATCGCAAACGCCCGCTTCGGCGATTTCCACGGCGGATCGTTTTAATCACGAGCCCGACGGGCGCCGCGATCCGCGATTTCCTCCGGGTGATCGCGCGGCGGTGGGACGCTATCGAAATTATGATTATACCAGTACGTGTGCAAGGCGAAGGCGCGGCGGGCGAGATCGCCGCGGCGCTCGCGGCGGCGAATCGGATCCGCGACGTCGACGCGATCGTGCTGGCGCGCGGCGGCGGGAGTTTGGAGGATTTGTGGGCGTTTAACGAAGAGATCACGGCGCGGGCGATTTTCGCATCGAGCGTCCCGGTCGTTTCGGCGATCGGCCATGAGATCGACGTGACGATCGCCGACCTCGTCGCCGACGTCCGCGCGCTGACGCCGAGCCAGGCGGGCGAATTGTGCGTTCCCGATCGAAGCGATATTCTCTCTCATCTGGAACACTTGAGAATCCGTTTGGCGCGTGGAGGAATCGCTCCGATCGAGCGGTGTCGATCGCGGCTCGATCAGTTGGAAGAGCGCGGTCGATCGGCGATCGCGCGATTTCTCGACCGAAAAGCGGCGGCGATCGCTCGGTACGCGGCTTCGATCGAGGCGCTGAGCCCGCTTGCGGTTTTGGCTCGCGGCTACAGCGCGACATTCCTCGACGGCGAATCGACCCCGCTCCATCAAGCGTCCCGCGCACGCCCCGGCGATCTCCTCAGAACAAGGCTCGAACGCGGGATGTTGACGAGCCGAGTCGAATTGGTCGACGTCGAAGCCGGGTCGGATCGTCGCCGCGCCGACATAATAAAACAAGAAACGATCGGAATCGGTGGATAAATAGATCAAAGGATAAAAGGGCCAATCGGATGAGTCGATTGAAGAAATCGAGTGATGCAAATAGTTTTGAGTCTTCGCTCGAGACGTTGGAGAAGACGGTTCGCGAGCTTGAGGGGGGAGCGCTCTCGCTCGACGACGCGCTTTCGGCGTATGAGCGCGGCGTCGGTTTGTTGGCGCGGTGTCGGAAACTGCTTGATGTCGCCGAGCGGAAGGTGGCGCTGGTCGTGGGGGTCGACGACCAGGGCGAGCCCGATCTCGCTCCGTTCGACGATCAGGCGACGATCGATCGCGACGCGCCGGCGTGACGCGCGGATCGATCTGGTTTTCGGCGTTTTGCTTGCGATGACGAATCGACGAGGCTTAAATTCGGTGCTTGGGACGAGGCTCTCGGCCTTGAAAATCGAGCGACGAGGCGCAACTCGATCGTCTCGCCGCGGTTGTGCTTCGGGATGCATGTGATTTTATCGGATGGACAATTAGGCCCGCGAAGTCCACAATAAGTGAAGTCGCGGCTCGATGTGATCGGCGCGGCGGGGCGCTTTTGCCCTTTTTCCACGCCGTGCTTGCGTTTCGGGCCGGTCGACGGTTTACTTTCGCCCATGATACAAACCACGAGCGCGGCGACGGGCTCTCCCTCGTTGCCGTCTTATTTGGCCGACGCGCGAGCGCGGGTCGACGAAGCCCTCAATCGCTATTTGCCTGGCGGCGCGGAAAATCCGGCGCCGGGGTGTCCGGCGCGACTTGCCGAGGCGATGCGTTACAGCGTATTCGCCGGAGGTAAACGGTTGCGTCCGATCCTGACTCTCATGGCCGCGGAGGCGTGCCGCGGCGATTCGGACGCCGCGCTCCCCGCCGCGTGCGCCCTAGAAATTGTTCATACATATTCATTAATACATGATGATTTGCCTTGTATGGACGACGACGATTTACGCCGCGGCGTGCCGACGTGTCATCGCGCATTCGACGAGGCGACGGCGGTTCTCGCGGGTGACGGATTGTTGACGCTCGCGTTTGAGATTGTCGCGCGGCGAACGGCGCCCGCGGAGGTCGCGCTCGAGTGCGTATCGATTTTGGCCGAGGCCGCGGGTCCCGTGGGAATGGTGGGGGGGCAGGCCGCGGATCTCGCGGCCGAGGGGCGTTCTGACGCGACACTGGAAGCTCTTGAGGCGATCCACAGACGGAAGACCGGTGCGTTGTTGCGGGCGTCGTTGCGAATGGGAGCGACGATTGCGCGGGCCCGTCGCGAGGTGTTGGACGGATTGGACGCCTACGGCGGGGCGATCGGTTTGGCGTTTCAGATCGTCGACGATCTGCTCGACGTCGAGGGGGACGAGGCGAAATTGGGTAAGCGTGCGCGGAAGGATTCGGATCGTGGCAAATGGACATATCCCGCGGTGATCGGCGTCGACGCGAGTCGACGTCGCGCCCGGCGACTCGCGGACGACGCTGTCGACGCTTTGGCGCCGTTGGGAGAACGAGGCGGGATGCTCGCCGCGCTTGCGCGGAACTTGCTGGAAAGGGATCGCTGATGAACGGCGTGATTTTGTCGCGGATTAAGTCGCCGGCCGACTTGAAAACGCTTTCGGAGACGGAGCTCGATCGGCTCGCCGGAGAGATGCGCGACCAATTGATTCGCGTCGTGAATCGGCGTTCGGCGCATTTCGCCAGCAATCTCGGCGTCGTCGAGCTTTGCCTGGCGCTGCACCTGACTTTCGATTTCACCCGCGATCGCTTGATCTGGGACACCGGCCATCAAATTTATCCTCATAAATTGATCACAGGACGTTCCGATCAGATCGATACGATTCGCGCCAAGGGGGGGTTGATGGGATATCCCAACCCTTCCGAGAGCGAATTCGACCTATTCATGACGGGGCACGCGGGGTGCGCTCCGTCGACGGCGTTGGGGCTGAAGATCGGCGACAACCTGATGGGGCGACCCGAGCGTCATTCGGTCGCGGTCATCGGCGACGGCGCGTTCCCCTCGGGAATCGTCTTCGAGGCGCTCAACAACGCCGGCGGGATGAACTCGAAAAACTTGCTCGTCGTACTTAATGATAATAAAATGTCGATTTGTCCACGCGTCGGCGGTTTGGCGGGGTGTTTGGATCGGGCGCGGATGGCGCCGATGTATAGTGATATCAATAAAAAACTGCGCAAGTTCTTGCCGACGATCCCGCTGGTGGGGGATCAGGCCGAGCGCTGGTTCCAGCAGTTTAAAGACGCGATCAAGGCGAGCCTGCACGGCGGGATGTTATTCGAGGAGCTTGGTTTCGCGTACATCGGGCCGATCGACGGCCACGACCTGCGCAAGCTGACGACTTATCTCGAGCGCGTCAAGCAGATGGAGGGGCCCGTGCTGTTGCACGTGCTTACCGATAAAGGGCGCGGCTTCGAGCCCGCGATGAAAGACCCCGTCAAGTTTCACGCTCCCGCTCCTTTTCAGACGATCGACAACGGCGTCGTTTCGCTCAAAAGTTCGAGCGGCAAGGCGTATACCGACGCCTTCAGCGCCGCGATCTTCGCGGCGATGTCCCGCGATCCTCGGGTCGCGGTGCTTACCGCGGCGATGTGCGAGGGGAACAAACTGCAGAAGATTCGCGAGACGTACCCCGAGCGATTCTTTGATACCGGCATATGTGAAAGCCACGCGGTCGCATTCGCCGCCGGAATGGCCAAAACGGGCGCTCGGCCGATCGTCGATATTTACAGCACGTTCCTCCAGCGATCTTATGATCAAATTTTTCAGGAGGTTTCGCTTCAGAACCTTCCCGTCGTGTTCGCACTCGACCGCGCCGGGCTGGTGGGATCGGACGGTCCGACACATCATGGATCGTTTGATCTGGCGTATATGCGAATTTTCCCCAACATGGTTGTGACCGCTCCCGGCGACGAACGCGACGTCGCTCCGCTGCTCGATTTCGCGCTGGCGAGCGATCACCCGACTTCGATCCGATATCCCAAGGCGCCGCTCGAATCGGTGGAACGCGAATTCCAGCCGATCGAACTCGGCCAGGCCGAGATTATCGATTGGGAGACCGACGGGATGCTGATCGTCGCGGGAGGGCTCTTGCCCGCCGCGGTCCGCGCCGCCGAGCGATTGCGGACCGAACACGGCCTTCGCGTCGGCGTGATCAATGCGCGGTTCATCAAGCCCCTCGACGCGGCGACGATTCATAAAGCAATCGAGGAATGTGGATTCGTGCTGACGATCGAGGAGGGGTGCCTTCCCGGCGGTTTTGGTTCGGCGGTTCTGGAATCGGCGAACGACGCCGGGCTGACGACTCGGCACATCAAGAGGTTGGGCTTGCCCGATCGTTTCGTGATGCACGCCGAGCGCGACGAGCAACTCGCCGAGGTCGGTCTCGACGTCGACGGGATCGTCACCTCGGCTCTTGAACAGGCGCGGATCGCGGGACTGATCGCGGCCGATTCGGAGCGTTGGGCGGTCTGACTCGCTCGGCACAACGCCGTTGCGGGTCGTTTGGAACGGGTCTCGAGGCGAACTCCCCCGGGTTTCTGCGAGGCGAACGAACGTGCCGGTCCAATCACCGCATCTTCCCAACACGCACGCTTCTCCCCGGGTCGACGCGCCGCTTCGCGTGATGATCCTCGGGAACGCACTCAAACCGGGAGTCGTCGAAGAATCCAAACGGCTCGCGGCGATCTTTCAGGCTGATCCCAAATTCGAGCTCGTCGGAGTCGACCTCTCGCCCGATAGCGACCTCAGTGCGCTCGCAGCCGATGTCGCGCTCGTCTTGGGGGGGGACGGCACCGTCCTCCACACGGCCAGACGGATGGAATCACAGGCGACCCCCGTTCTCGGAATCAACCTCGGCCGGCTGGGGTTTCTCGCCGAACTCACCCCAGCCTTGTTTCGCGAACGAATCCGCGATCTCGCCGATCGTCGATTTACAATTGAAAATTTGATGACACTCTCCTGTTTTCTCACTCCCAAGACGGGTCCGACGCGCGTCTTTCGCGGGCTCAACGACGTGGTGATCCGATCGGCGCCGGCGTTTCGCCTGCTCGAGATCAGTCTAAGGATCGACGGCGAAACGGTGATGACGTATCGCGGCGACGGCGTGATTTTGGCGACTCCGGTCGGTTCGACGGCGCACAGCCTTTCGGCGGGCGGACCGATCGTTCCCCCCGACGCGCACCTGTTCGTGATTACGCCGATCTGCGCGCACACGCTCACGCAGCGTCCGCTCGTCGACGGAACGCATAAAACGTATGAATTTATTCCTCAAGGGGACGACGTCGCGACGGTTCTCGTGATCGACGGCCAGGTGCAGATCGCCGTCGAGTCGGGCGATCGCATCGTCGTCCGCCGCGGCGACGCTCCCTTCCCGATGATTCGGCTTCCCGGCCACAGCTTTTACCGCACACTCCGCGACAAGCTCGGCTGGGGAGTCGAGCCTCCCGGAGATCGAGGCGTCCACGTTCACACCCCCGGCGTCGAGACCGTCGAATCGAGCGGCGAAGCCGATTCGACGCCGATCCAAGCTCCCCCCGTCGCCGAATGGAAATTCGTCGATCAAAATCGAAGTTAATTCATGTGTTGGTAAAGTGCGTCCTGTTTGCTTTTACGTCAATCACGAAAGATTCTCGATTCGCGCCGCGCCGCGGGCCGTTTGAGCATGTTCGATACGGGATGGAGCGCCTCGGGGCTGAATTTGGGGAGCGACGGCGTTCCCGTCACATGGATCGCCAATATCCTTCCCCCGACCTCGCGCATCGCGTCGCTCACGAGCGGAATGTGGATCGCGTCGCGACCGTAGAGGATGCTTAAAAGCATGTCGAGCTCGCCCCGCGTGTCGAGCGTCCCCGATCCCCTCAGGCTGAACGCGTCTCCTCGAAATATGATCGGATTTAAATACGCCTGCCCGTTGACGACGCGAAAGATCACGTCCGCCGAATCAAAAAGCGTTTTGGTGGCGGGAGAAAGATTGAGAACCTTGATCAGGCGGAGAAAACCCGGCAACGTTCCCAGGTCGCCCCCCGTGATGTGCGCCTCGCCTTCCCCCTGAAGGCCGTGGATATCGGCGCCCACTCCCGCGAGCCGAACGCGTCCCCACGCGATCCCGCGGAACGTCTGACGCCCCGCGATCGTCTTCGCGTATTCGGCGAGATCGGCGTCGGCGAGCCGAAGATCCGCCGAGTATTTCGTCGTCGCCTCGAGCCCCACCTCGACCGTCCCCGTCAGATTCCCCCCCAGCAATCGCGCCGATAGATGATTCGCGATAACTTTCCTATCATGCGTGGATATTTCAATATCGCCGCGGACTCCAGTGATTTGTTGATCGAGAACCTCGACGCTATCCATGTTGATCGCGCACCGCGCAACGAGTTCGTCGTTCAGGTAGGCGCCCGTAAAATGATCAAGTTGACCCTGCATCAGCCGGATCGGCAGCCCCGTCGCGAGCGTGTTGCCGTTGAGGACGACGAGCGCGTTTTTCCACGTGCACCAGGTCGGTTCGGCGGGATTGCCCGACCAGCCGAGCCGAAGCCTCTCGGCGTCGATCGCCAGCGTCTTGCCGTCGTCAAGTTTTAAGGCAAATTGCGCCATCACTTTTGGCATTAACTGTCTTAATTGTGCCTCCATGCGAAAATTGGAGACGCGGAGATCGCTCACGCCGAGATCGAACCGGCCGCTGTCCTCGACGCGAAACGTTCCCGAAGCGAACCGCACGGGGGCGTTCAAAAATTGAAAGCCGACGTCCTGCATCGTCACCGCGCCGTTATGAAAGACGAACAATCCATTGACGTCGTCCATCGACGGGAAAACGAGCGTTCCTCCCGGCTCGCCCGGCGACGCGAATCGTTCGATCACAAGCCGAACCCGCGTCCCAGGCTCGGGAACGATCCGCAATTGCGTATCCTGCCTGCCGGGACCGAACGCGATCTTGGCGTCGACGCGGCTCGATCCCATCGGATTGAGCCGACTCCACGACTTGCGATACGCGACCGGAAGCGCATCGCGCAACTGCTGGTCGAACGGCAAATTCCTCCCGTGCAGATGAATCTCGCCGTCGAATCGATCCCCCTCGATCTTTCGCACCCAACCATCGCCGGTGATGATCGCTTGTCCGTTTGATCCCTTCATATCCCGAAACAACCACGAATCGGGATTGATGATTAACGTCCCCGCGAGATTGGAGACGGGATACGGCAGACCGTCCCAGCGGATCGAGCAGCCGCCGTCGAGAGCAAGCCGCGCCGAGACCGCGACCTTTCCCGTCGAATCCAAAACGCCCGGCGGATTCCGCACGATGTCGACGTCGGCGCGCACCGTCCCCGTCGGATGAAATTGATCGACGACGGGACGAGCGATCGCAGGCAGCGCGTCGAGCAGCTTGGCGTCGATCGGGACGTGATCGGCGTGCAGATGCAGCTCGACCCGCGCGTTCGGACCGGGACGGTCGATCACGCCGACCGCCGTCGCGGCCTCGCCGCCGATCGTCGTCGTCAGGTCGATCTTGATCCGATCCCCCTCCCGCGTAATTGTTCCACCGACATGTTCAATCGAGTATGGAAACAAATGATATTTCAAGCCGACGTCGAGCCGATCCCCCCGCACGCCGAAGCCGATCGGCCCGGCGAACGTCTCGCGCCGCGCGTGGATCGCCAGATTCGCCCGCCCGCTCGGCTTGTAATCGTTCCATAAATTCGCAAACTCGCCGGGTATCCAATCCCGCAATCGACGATCAAATTCTAGATCAACAATTTGTATATTGATATCAAAAGGCGATTTTGTCGAGTCGGCCTCGTCGATTTCTCCCCAGGCGCGGACGGTCGTCGGGCCGTTGTACCCCTCGGCGCGTTCGACGACGATCGATCCGTTCTTAAACCTCACCTCCCCCGACGCCTCGCTGATCGGAAACGGCGCCTTCGAGCAGTTGATCACCCCCGCTCGTAGCCGCGCCGATCCTTCATAATTCCAGGTTTTGGAGATTCGCGGATCGTAAGCCAGTTTGTCGAGCGAGACGTCGATTTCTCCCCCCGTGAGCCCCGTTTTTTCGAAGATCCCCCGCGCCTCGGCGGGCAATCGACTTCGTAACGTTTCTCCCACGACAAGCTTCGAAAGCTCCCCCTTGAGCGTCAAACGACCGCTCTCGATATGAACAGATCCCTCAATCTGAATGCGATCGAAAACGTCCCCCCGCGCCGAGCCCTCGATCGCCAAAATATCCCCCGGTTGCGGAGTCATCCTCAGTGAAACGTCGCGCAATACGACGACCCGAGGCGCCCTCGTGTCTTCCGTCGCGAGCTCGACCGTCCCCTGCTGAATCAAAACAAGCGGCGCAACCGCCCCCTTGGGACGTTTGAAAGATTTCGCCGCGAGCCCCTCGAAATTCCAGCTCCCGTCCCCCCTCCGTCGCAATCGAATCGTCGGCTGAGCGATCACAATCTCACGTGGGATGAACTTGCCCGAGGTGAGCCCCTTCGGATCCTGTTCGATCTTCATCCACGGTACCCGCAACGCCAAAAAATCGCGGCCGTCGATCGTTTGCCATAACATCAAATGCGTTAATTCCACCTGTCCAGACATCGGCCGAATAATCACCCGGCTGAGATCGAGCCGTGCGCGCTTCAAGTATTTGGCGGCCTCGGTTCGTACGATCGACGCCAGCCTGCCGCTATCGGTCAAATACGCGTAGCCGATCCACGCCCCCCCCCCCGCGATCAACATCAGTAATAAAATCGTCAGTCGGATCAACCGCCCGCGCCGTTTTCTCATCGGTTCAAGCCTCCCGAGCCGCCGTCGCCGGCATCGATCGATCGCGCCGAACCGTCTAAGACTCGCCGAGTCAGCTTGTTAAACCCGATCGCCGCCAAAACGAACGACGGCGCCGAAGCCGCCACGCGATATCGAACCGAACCGACAAATATCATATGTATGATTGCGAAATACAGAAGCGGTCCGAGCGTGAGAAACAGCGTCCGCGGGTCGCGCCTCCGATCCCAAACCCCATAAACGATCAACAAATAAAGCGGTATCGTGATAATCGCCCCCGCGATTTTCACCCCCGCGCTCGCCGCGACCTCGGCGTTCGGCCAGGGGCTGAAGTAGCGTCCCGCTTTGGCGACCGCGAGCTCGAAAACACGACGCGGCGAGCCGATCGCGAACGCGACGGCGCGACGAGTCAGCTCCGAATCCTGATCAATCTCGTCGAGCGGCCAAATCTCGGGATCGTTCAAAAAATCCATATTACTGGATCCATCGGCCTTGGGATTCAGTCCGTCGTACAGGCTCGCGCCCGCCCAGATCGCCGTCGGAACAAACCGGCCGAACACAACCTCATTCCGCACCCACCACGGCGCCATCACGACCGTCACGCCCAAAACCAGCAGCGTCGAACCCGCAAGCCGGCGCTTAAAATTCTGGAATATTGATTTACCATATATGAACAACCACGCGATAACTGATATCGGAACGAACGGCGCCCACGAGGGGCGAATCAGAATGAGAGCCCCGTGCGCGACGCCGATTCCGAAAGCGAGCCCCGCGAATGATCGCCGGCGAACGCGATCGTCGCCGCTCCACGCGACCGCGGTTCCCCAAAGCGCGGCGAGCAAAAGCGGCGTGAAGAGCGATTCGGAAAGAATCAGAACCGATAACGACGCGTGATACGGTTCAAACGCCGCAATTCCCGCGGCGATCCACCAGATCGGCGGAACGCCGTCGAGGCGCATTTGCGACGATCGCTCGGCTCCGGCTTCGGGGATGCTTTCGGCGGGCCGAGATCTCGCGTCCGGACGGCCAAGATCAAGCGCCCTGACGAGCCCGACCGTCAGCCAAACCGAAGCCGCGCCCAAGATCGCCTGCGCGATCCTCACCGGCATGACGCGATCGCCGAAAAGCGCCTGAAACGCCGCGAGGAACAGCGGATAACCCGGCGTTCGCAGCGCAAGATGCGGAATCCCCCATTGCGAGATCTCGTAAGGCGTTCCGTGGACAATCGTTTGCGCCAATCGCCAATAAACCTCGGTATCGGGGAACAGACAAAGACGTCCCCGTTTTTGGACGTACCATTGCACGAGACACGCGGCGATCAGCCTCAGCATCGTCGCGGCTTCGAGCCACGGCCCGAGCCGATACGATCGAGGAATCGCCGCGATTCGCTCTTTCCTTCCGATCCATTTGGACATGCGCGCATCCCGCCCATCCTGGGCCGCGGAATCCTACGCTCAAGCGGCGCTTTCGGTCAATCGCGAAAGACGAGCGAACAAAGAAAACGGAACGAGAACCACGCGAATTCGGCGTGAGAAAAGCGCCGCGTTCGGTTGTGAATGTTCGCTCTACGATGGCGACGAGAAAGGATGCATAATCGAAATCCTACGTTCTTCTTGTTCTTGCGAATGAAAAAACGCTCTTGAATGCTGAGAATCCCAGGGATACGCTTGGCGGCTGATACGATTCTTGAACGAGGATCGTTTTCACACCGGGAGGATTCATCTATGCGTTACCTCGTCGTCTTGGCGGTTCTCGCGGGGATTTCGATCGGTTCGGCCGCACAAGCCGGCGAATCGAAGCGCAAAGTACGAGTCGAATCGATCGAGGGATCGGTTCTTGTCGGAGAGATCGACGAGCAAACGATTAAATTGAAATCGGATTTGGGGACGTTCTCGATCGGATCGGGATCAGTTATCAATATCACACATCATGAAAACCATGATTATAACGTCCTACCCGGTTATCAGATCATTTATCATACAATGGTTCATTTTAAAGACGGGTGTCAAGTCGTCTGCAACTTCGAAACTCCGATTTCAATGAAGTCTTCTATCGGCACAATCGAGATCGATCTAACATCTGTGAAATCTTTAGATTTTCCGTATGAATCGGGCCGAAACGAAAAGAATTCGGAATGTCGGAATGCCGTTGAGAAAACGTCTACGATCGGCGATACGGGAATCGATCAAAAGCAGTCGGCCGCGCCCGCGCCCGCGCCCGCATCGAGAGGAAAGACGGATTCCTCGATCGTTGTCGAAGGAGGCGAATCGAATAGAAAAGTAAACGAAACGGAGCATGTTAAAAAAGATCAAACAACCAAGGAGCATGAAAATGCCGACGAAGATCGAGACGATTCGGATAAGCTGGTCGGTACTTGGTTTGGAAGGATGAAGATCGGTGAAGGAGAACTCGATGAAACGAGATTAATCTTCGGGTTAAGAAGCCTTAGCATCGAATCCAAAGATAAAAACCACGGAAATTCAACGATTAAAGGATCGTATGAAACCGATAAAATCGGATCAAATTTGAAGATTATTAATTTTGAAATAGGGTCGACAGGCGTCCCCGAGCTTGATGTTCATATTGATGAGACGCCCAAAGAAATAAGGGTTATGTCTTTCGCGTACTTCGTATCCAAAGATAAGCTGATTGTTTGCTTCTCAGAACGACTGAAAAACGGAGATCCTTTTGAAATCGTAATGTTTCATCGAGTGAAGGAAAACAAAGAAAACTAGATTAGGTGAAGCAATCCTGTTTTATTCTGATCGATTTGTTGATCGGATTGGCCGGTTCAGGATCGAATTGTTTTTTAAGCGCCTCGGTTTTACCCTCGCGGGAAAATCTCGACGCTTTCGGCGGCGAGCCGCGACGATTCGCGATCGGCGTCGATCGTCGGGTCGGCTTTCATCCGTTCGAGCCGAGGATCGCTCCGTTCCTGGCTCATCAGATCGGCCCAGGGACGCATGTCGGGTATCTCTTCGAGAATCAACTTGATGCTCGCGGTGATCGGCATCGCCAAAATCAAACCCACCAATCCCCACAAAAAGCCCCAAAATAAACACGTGATCAAAACCGTCGTGCCGTTTAAATCGAGCGATCGACCCATGATGTACGGCGTGACGACATATCCCTCGAGCCCGACGATCGCCGTGAACACCGCCGCGACCAAAAGCGCCGACCCCAACGAACCCGTTTGCCCCAGCGTCAGCACGACCGGTATCGATCCTCCGACAATCTGGCCCACATACGGAACGTAATTCGTCACCGCGGCGATCAACCCGAACACCAAATGGTAAT
>JAKBCQ010000504.1 GCA_021807585.1 Planctomycetota bacterium
GATGGGAATGAACAATTTCATAGGCCACGGCGCCGTCCTCGGCAAAAGCCCCCAACATCGCGGATATCGGGGCGAGGAAACATGGCTCCGCATCGGCGACGACAACATCTTTCGTGAACATGTAACCATTCATCGCGGTACCGTCGAGGGGGGCCGCGAAACGTGGATCGGCAACAGCAACATGTTTATGGTGGGTAGCCACGTGGGGCATGACGCCTGGATCGGCGACGGCTGCACGCTCGTCAACGGCGCGTTGGTAGCGGGACATGTGCGGCTGCATGACGGTTGTATTCTCTCGGGTCATGCGGCGGTTCAGCAGCGGGTTCGGGTGGGACGTTTGGCGATGCTGGGAGGGCTCGGGTCGACGACGAAGGACGTCCCTCCGTTCGTTTTGCAGCAAGGCTACAATTGCGTGAGCGGGTTGAACGTCGTGGGGCTGAAACGAGCGGGTTTTTCGCATGAGACGATCGGCGCGATCCGGTCGTGTTTCCGCATTTTCTATAAGGAGGGGCGTTCGCTCACCTCGTCTCTCGACGCGATCGAGGCCGATTGGGGAACGTTCCCCGAGGTTCTCGAATGGGTTCATTTCGTGCGCGAGAGCAAGCTTGGAATCAATCCCGCTCGGGGAGATTCGCGTGTTCACCGTACGTTTTGAGTGTTGCGAAGCGTTTAGGCGTCGCGCGTCGTTTCCGAATCGACAAGTGTTTTCGCGGGTTGAGGATCGGTCGCCGATGGATCAGGAGGCGTTTTGTATTGTTCATGCAAGTTCATATCGATTGATTGAGGGGGAGGCGATTCGACGGCGGTCGTGACGGTGGATTCCGTGTTGGATTCGTTTGCGGCGGCGGTTGCGTGGTTTTGGTTTTCGATGACGGGGGTGGCGGGCTCGATCGGGTTTGGGTCAATTTCCGACCCTCCGGCCTTGGATCGGGGCGAAGCGGCTTTGAGCGAGGCGGGGTTAGCTGGGGGTGGATTATTGATCAATTCCGTGATGCGTCGGAATTCGGCGTCGTCCATTTGTCCGGCTCGATAAGCGGCGCGAAAATCGGCGAGCATCGCGTCTTTATCGACGGGTTCTTCGCATTCACGAAGTTTTTTAATGTACTTATGAATAAACGGAGCGGCGATAACGACGACGATAAGGAAACCGCAAACCCAAACGACGAGTTCGATTGTGGCGTTTTGGGTGGACGCGCCTGCTTGAGCGAAAGTAGGAAGGAGGCGCGAACGATCGACGGCGGCGGTTTTAAGCGATGTGAAGGCGTCGGGGGGGATTGACGCGGCGACGATTGGAATCATCCTTCTTGTTCCCGGTGACACGGACGATATAATAAGAGGGTTCAACTTCCGAGCGGGGTCGTGTTTCAAGGGCGCGGGCCTCGAATCGAGCGTTTGGGTGGTATCGGATTCAACGCGCAATTCCGAGCGGTTTGCGATACGAAGGATGCTCAACATGTGTCGAATCTTCTTGATCGCGTTTTTGGCCGGTTCGTCGATACTCGCATTTGGTTCGAGTGCGAGCGCGCAATTCGTCAACCCGACGGATCCTCTGTTTCTCTATTATAGCTTTTACCTACCTCGTCAACAGGTGTTTGAGTCGCAGGCTCAAGCGGGACCGGGCGCGACGCTCGACGCACTTTCGAGTATGCGTCAGGAGTCGTTGCTTCAAGATCGAGCGCAGCGTCCGTCGCTTGATTTGTACGGCAACACGCTTGATCAAGAGATCGATCCGACGGCGCCTTTTTCGGCACGGGGAGCGCGTCAGGGAAGGATGCGTTCGCGACGGTTCAGTTTTAATATGAACATCGGGGGGCATGGATCGCCGATGTATCACGGTGGCGCTCGCCGCTATTATCCGACGGTTCGTCGTGGCTATGGTCCGAATCGCAATTTGGCGTACATTCGATCGCGCGGCAGGGGTAGCATGGGTGGCGGCATGGGGGGCGGCATGAGCGGCGGCATGGGGGGCGGTTTCCCGCGTTGAGGGGATCTCAAAGAGTGGATAAGGTTATTCATGCGTAGGTGGATACCTGCGTGTTCACTTTTTAATTAAGCTCGCTTGGTCGTCTGATCGATTCTCCGGCTGAACAGGATTGTTTTCACCGTATGGCTATTGATCAACAACGTTTGTCGGATGGCGATCGCGCCAATCTCGTCGCATATCTTGACGGCGAATTGAGCGAGTCGGAATCGCGTTTTTTTGAAAGCAAGGCGACCGCGAGCCTGACGACGAAGCGGGAGATCGAGCTTCTGAGGAAGACGTGGGAGATGCTTGATCTTCTCAATCGGCCCGCCGCGGGGGATATGTTTGCGACCCGCACGTTATCGCTGATTCAGGAGAAGGTTCACGACGAGGAGCGTCGGTTCCGCCAGGCGGGATCGAAGTTGCGGACGGCGGGGGTGATTACTTCGTGGGTGGCGGGAGGTTTGGTTGCTGCGTGCTCGGGTTTTTTTCTCACGCGTTGGGTGTGGCCCGACGCATCGGGTCGGTTGGCGCGTGATCTCACGTTATTCGAGAATCTTGACGGTTATCGTGAGATCGGTCGTTTTGAGTTCCTCCGCATCCTCGACACCGATTTTGACGAGAGTCTGCCGTGATGGGTCGCTTTCATTCTCGGTCGATCTGGAAGGCGATCGTCGTTTCGGTCGGTCTTGCGATCGTGCTCGGCGCGTCGACGGTCGAATCGATTCAAGATAACTTGCAACGGCTCAAATCGATGCCCATTGAGCAGCGTCGCGTGTTGTTCGACGCGATGAAGCGATTCGATTCGCTTCCTTACGACGAGCGTCGAGCGGTGCGCGAGCTCGACGCGCAGGTCGAGGCGCTTGGACCTCAGGAACGGGGTCGATATCGATCGATTATTCGTCGTTATCATTTATGGGTAAAGCAATTGCCCGCCGAAACGCGGCAACAGCTTGTTGACGAAGCCGACCTCCAGCGTCGCGTCGATCTGGTGAAAAACCTGCTCAAGGCGCGCGAGGAGGGGGAAGTCGGGGCTCGTCGGCCGCTCTCTTTCACGATGATTCAAGGAGGTCCCGCGCCGCTGGAAATGGCGCGTATCGTGAAGATATGGCTCAACGTCGATCCCAAGGAGCGCGTCGATCTCGATAAGATCGCCGACTGGAACGAATTGAAAGTCAAGCTCGAACAGTTGGACAAAAGTTTGAATGTTCCGTTTGAGCATAAAGCTCGCGCCGAGGATTTCAATTTCGCCAAATCGAGGATCGAGAAAGCGGCGACGGTCGCCAAGGCCGCGCAAAAAACGGCGAAAAGCGAGGACTTTTTAAGAAATTATTTGGCGCAGATGAGTTATATCAATCGGATCGAGGTTCCTGAAGATATTGAACCCGCTTTGCTTACGCGATTCACCGAAGCGCTTCCCCGGCTGGTACGGTCGCGGTTCGACGCTCTTCCGGTGGAGCAGGCGAAGCGTCGGCTCAAAATTCTGTACGCGCTTGTCGACGCGACCCCCGAGATGTTTCCCGCGCCCAAGCCGCCGAAGCCCGCCAAGCCGGCGCGTCCGAGCGCCGTCGGCGAAGGGGGGGGACCCGCTCCCGTCGGCGCCCCCTTCTAATCGGCACATCAACATTCGAGTGATCGATCGGATCGTTCACGGATGGATTTAAAAAGATGATGTTATGAATGATTTAACACAAAGCGACGTGGAATCGATTTTCTGGATGCGGCGGGCGTTGGCCGAGGCGGCGTATGGGGCGGGTTTCGTCGAGCCCAATCCGATGGTGGGCGCGGTCGTGGTGCGTGGGGGCGAGGTCGTCGGCGTCGGTCGTCAC
>JAKBCQ010000505.1 GCA_021807585.1 Planctomycetota bacterium
CGATCAACAACAAAAGCTTGCCGCCGCGTTCGTCGTCGGGCTCGCGTTCGAGGAACGATTCGACGGGTTTGGGGATCGTTTCGAGGATCGACGCCGCCATGATCGAGGCGTAAGCTTTGTAGAATGACGCGTGACCGATGAGTACGGGATCGGTCGACCGAGCGAGAACCTCGGACGCCTCGCGATCGACCGTTGCGGGCTCGGACGTCACGATCCATTCCCAACGTATCGGAAAAAGCTCGATCAATTGCCGATGATCGGGCTTGGCGTGAAAGAGTTCAACGATCAAGTGAGCTCGTCTATGCAAAACGCGCTCGCGCTCGTCCATGAATTCGCGAAACGACTTGCGATCGAGCGTTGCGGACGGCTTGGGGATCGGAGTCGCGTCCAATTCGCGGAGGATCTCGTCGGGGTCGCGTTGCGCCGACCACCCCAGGCTTGGTAAGATAAACCAAGCCAGGAAGACGAACGACCACGTGATGAGTCGCCGCATGGCACGCCCCTCAATGATAATGACGATCCTGGAAGTGTACGCCTTTTTGTTCAAGTTAACCCGCTCGGCGACGTGTTGTCAAACGATTCTCTTCGGTAATCGATCGATGCGACAAAAATCGACCGCGATCATCTCGCTCGCGATCCGCAATCGTCGCTGCAATACCGTTGCTCGGCGGACCGTCCGAGGGTTATAATATGGTTCGACTGGTTGGAACGTTGTTGAACCTGAAACGAAACCCCGTAGCGTGGATTCCTTGTCCGGCGCGACTCGCGTCGACGCCTAATTCCGTATTAGCTTTCACACATTTTATCGAGGTCGTCGCATGAGCGAGAAACTGACCCGGACGCAGCAGAAAAACCTGGAGCGGCTGGGCGGGGTGAACCCTGCGGAAGAGCCGATTTCGCGGCGCGACTTCTTCATCAAAGCGGGCGGTACCGCCGCGGTCGCCGGCGGAGCGTGCGCCGCGGGGGCTTTGATCCTCGATCCCTGGGGGATGGAAGGGGTCAAACCTCCCCCTCCCGTTCGGCTCAAGAATTATTCGGTCACGCTTCCTCCCGGGCGTCCCAACGTTGTGGTCGTACGATCGAGCCCCGTCGTCGCGGCGAACTTCGCCTCCCGCGAAGAAGAACTGATCGCGCGTGAGGAACAGGCGTTCAAGATGGTGAAACGCGCTCTCGACGAGATGGGGGGAGTCGAGCGGTTCATCACCAAAGGAGACGTCGTCGTCATCAAGCCGAATGTCGCGTTTGATAAGAACCCCGACCTGGGGGCGACCACGCAACCCGACACCGTCGCCGCGGTCGTCAAGCTTTGCTTCGGCTCGGGCGCGCGGAAAGTGATCGTCGCCGATAATCCCATCAACAACCCTGAAAGCTGCTTCTTTAAGACAAAAGTCGGAGAGGCCGCGGTCCGCGCCGGCGCCGAGCTCATGATGCCCCAAACCAGCTACTTCGAGGACCTTTACGTCGGCGGTGAAACGATCACCAACACCTGGAAGATGTTCTACCGCCCGTTCCGCGAGGCGACGAAAGTCATCGGAGTCTCCCCCGTCAAAGATCACAACCTCTGCAAGGCCACCGTCACCATGAAAAACTGGTACGGCCTGCTCGGCAACCCGCGCAACCAGTTCCATCAAGATATCCACGGAATCATCTCCGATTTCGCGCTGATGATGAAGCCGACGTTGGTGATCGCGGACGGCCGTAAGATGTTGATGCGAAACGGCCCGACGGGGGGAAGTTTGAACGACGTCAAGGCCGGCGACACGATGGTTGTTGGAGTCGATCACACGTCGGTCGATAGTTGGTGCGTGACGCGTCTGCTCGAGAAACGCCGGCACGAGATCATCTATCTCGATAAAGTGATCGCCCGCGGCCTGGGGCAAGACTGGCGTCCGCAATGGACGAGCGAGGTTACGGTATGACGACGCGTCTCGCGAATCGCTCGATTCGATCGAGAATCCGCGGAGAACAAACGACGATATCCCTGACGGTTCCGATTCGTTCAGGAATTCGCGTTTCGCCGCGCGGCTTCGAACGAATCTGCACGCTCAATCGCGATCTCAGGCTCGAACGGACCGCGAAGGGGGAATTGATCGTCATGCCGCCGACGGGTTCCGACACGGGGGAACGAAGCGGCTACATCACTTATCGGCTCATGACATGGTCGATACGGCACGGCACGGGGAAGTGTTTTGATTCATCGACCGGGTTTACTCTTCCGAACGGCGCGGTTCGATCACCCGACGCCTCCTGGATCAGGCTCGATCGCTGGAACGCGCTCACCCCCGAGCAAAAACGAACATTCGCGCCGATTTGTCCCGATTTCGTCGTCGAACTTATGTCTCCATCCGACGACAAAATAGATCTTCAAGAGAAAATGAAAGAATATATTAACCAAGGCGCGCGATTGGGCTGGTTGATCGATCCCGAATCGCGAACCGTCGAGCTTTACCGTCCCGACCGCGCCGTCGAAGTTCTTCAGAATCCCGAATCACTCTCGGGAGAAGACGTTCTGCCGGGGTTTGCGCCGGCAATGAAAGGTATTTTGTTCCAGTAAAAATAAGATCAATTGAGATGATTTGCTCGTTCGACCGAGAGTGAGACTCGAAGACGGAGAATCCGCGGGGGAATTGCGATGAAAACGATTCGGTCCAAAACGGCGAGGAAAACGCGAGGAGCGATGGAAGAACCAGGGCGTTCCGTCGTTCGGCTTACGATTCATGAACGATCGGGTCTACGAGTCTCGCCGCGCGGCTTCGAACGAATCTGCACGCTCAATCGCGATCTCAGGCTCGAACGGACCGCGAAGGGGGAATTGATCGTCATGCCGCCCGCCGGTTCGGAGACGGGAAGAATCAACAACAACATATCCGCGAGGCTTTGGATCTGGGCGAAAAACGATCGTAACGGCGAATCTTTCGATTCTTCATCGGGGTTCACCTTGGCGAACGGCGCGGTTCGATCGCCCGACGCCTCCTGGATCAGGCTCGATCGATGGAACGCGCTTTCTCCCGAGCAAAAACGAACGTTCGCGCCGATCTGTCCCGATTTCGTCGTCGAACTTATGTCTCCGTCCGATAACAAAAAAGATCTTCACGAGAAAATGAAAGAATATATTAGCCAAGGCGCGCGATTGGGCTGGTTGATCGATCCAATAGCGCGATCGGTCGAGATCCACCGTCCCGATCGCGCCGTTGAAGTTCTTCAGAATCCCGAATCCCTCTCGGGAGAAGACGTTTTGCCGGGGTTCACGCTTGCAATGAAAGCGATTTTGTTCGAATGATCGGCGTGCGCCGCCGAACCGAATGTTCGATCGATATCGACGTTCCAAAACTTCTGAAATCGTCATTCCTTTGAAGAATTCGATCATGAGCGTCCAAACGACCTTCAAAACGAAATCGATCGCCGTGCCGAGAACTCGGCTCGGTCCGCGGTCGTCGGGCGTTTTGATGACCCCGGACGAGTTCGACGCGCTCGACGAAGGGGACCTGGTCGAGCATTATCGCTACGAACTCGTCAACGGAGTTTTCGTCGTGTCGCCGATTCCAGGGATCTCCGAGCGCGATCCGAACGACGAACTCGGTTTTTTGTTGCGACTTTATAAGGAACAATCGGGTCCATCGTCGGTGATCGATCTGACGGTCTTCGAGCAAACTCTTCCGGTGCTCGCCAACCGCCGCCGTTGCGACCGCGCGATCTGGATCGGCCTGGGGCGAACCCCCGACGAACAAGTCGACGTCCCGGCGATCGTCGTCGAGTTCGTATCGAGTCGTAAACGCGACTTTATTCGAG
>JAKBCQ010000506.1 GCA_021807585.1 Planctomycetota bacterium
TGGGTGAACCTCCTCGACGGGGGCGCCCTCACGCTGGACCCAGCCGCAACCCGCGGTGATGATGAGTGTTTGCCCCAGCGGGTGGGTGTGCCAGGCCGTCCTGGCGCCCGGCTCGAACGTAACGCTCGCCCCGGCCGCGCGGGCCGGAGCTTTCGATCGAAAGAGCGTGTCGATGCGTACCGCTCCGGTGAACCAGTCGGCCGGACCCTTGGCGGACGCCTGCGACCCGACTCGTGTAATATCCATCGCGATCTCCTCGAAAAAGGTTCCAGAGGCTGAGGCATAGCCGCGGCGGCCCGCCGAAACGGCGAGCATCGCGCCCGCGGCCGCCAAGAACTTGCGGCGGGAACGGCGCATGGTTCGTTTCCCATCGGTTTATCTTGGATCAGTTAATAAACATGCTTCACGTATCGCAGCGCTTTGATCGCCAGGAGTTCGTCCTTCGCACGCCGGCCCTCCGCCGTCGAATCGAGGAACGAACTCGGATCGAACGCCTCGCCGAGATCAATCCTTCCGTCAAGAAATATGTCGATGAGTCGGGCCGGGAGAGACGACGTTTCGATGCACATCCGTACTCAATCGCCGCTTAGCGGCCGGTCATCCGCTCGATATGCTCGGGGTAACGAGCCCCTTCCACCGTGATTTGTGACGCCGCGGCCTCGATATCACCGAGGTCGTCGGCCGTTAGTTCAACGTTCGCCGCCCCGAGGTTCTCCTCCAGGCGATCGAGCTTGGTCGTGCCCGGAATGGGAACGATCCAGGGTCTCTGAGCAAGCAGCCACGCGAGAGCAATCTGAGCCGGAGTCGTTCCCTTCCGACCGGCGATCGCGCCGAGCAGGTCGACCAGAGCCCGATTCGCCTTCAGGGCCTCGGGCGTAAACCTGGGCAACGTGCTACGGAAGTCGGTGCTGTCGAAGGCGGCCTTGTCGTCGATCTTGCCCGTGAGAAAGCCCTTGCCGAGCGGGCTGTACGGTACCAGGCCGATGCCGAGTTCCTCCAACGTCGGGATGACCTCGGCCTCGGGCTTGCGCCACCACAGCGAATATTCGCTCTGAAGGGCGGTGATCGGCTGAACAGCATGCGCCCGGCGAATGGTATTCACACCCGCCTCGGAGAGCCCGAAGTGCTTAACCTTCCCCGCCTGAATCAGCTCCTTGACAGTTCCGGCCACGTCTTCGATCGGTACATCGGGGTCGACTCGATGCTGATAAAATAGGTCGATGACCTCGACCTGGAGCCGCTTGAGTGAGGCGTCGGCGACCTTCTTGATCTGCTCGGGCCGGCTGTTGAGCCCCGCCTTGCCCGGACGGTTGTCCGCTCCGCTAAGGTCGAAACCGAACTTGGTGGCGACGACCACCTCGCCGCGGAAAGGAGCGAGGCCCTCGCCCACGAGTTCCTCGTTGATGTAGGGGCCGTAGACCTCCGCCGTGTCGAAGAACGTGACGCCGCGTTCGACCGCCGCCCGGAGAAGAGCGGTCATCTCACGCTTGTCCTTGGGAGGGCCGTACGAAAAGCTCATCCCCATGCAGCCTAGGCCGATGGCCGAAACTTCCAGATTACCTTTTCCGAGTTTTCGCTTCTCCATGCGCTCCTCCATAAGAAAGGCTCTCGCCGCCGCTTCCGCTTGCCGACTTCGATGTCTATTAGAGGGTAACCGCGAGGCGAAGGAAAGAAACGTTCCTCCGAGAGGTTTGCTGAATCCAATCGATCTCCGGCGCCTTGGTTTTCGCTCTGATTCCTGGTTCGACCCGGCGAATGGACGCCGCGACGCCCCGCGGCCTTGGCTCACCCGTCGAAATAGCCCTACAAATCGGCCGGGTTCGAAATCTTGGTTCGGGAATCTCTCTCCCAAGGAACACGCGATGCGCCCAAACCGGATTTCTTTCCAAGTCTGAGTCTTACCAAGCGACGAATCAAGCCAACCGGGTAGTTACATAAGTTCATGACAGGATTAGAAATGCGAGAGGAGGGACTCGAACCCTCACGCCTTGCGGCACGGGATCCTAAGTCCCGCGCGTCTGCCAATTCCGCCACTCTCGCGAATCGATCACGCGCAGCGCCGATCGACCTCAAGCTTCGTCGTGATCGCCATGATACAATCGGACCCCGCTCGATCGCCAGCGGTTCGCCAAAACGTTCCCGCGATCGACGAGTCGGCTCAAAACTTATGTAAATTCCGTACGCATCACAAAACAAGATGTGATGTATTAATGGATTAACGATATGAACAGACGTCGCTTTATTGAGGGTTCGGCGGCGGGTCTCGGGGCTCTCTTGACGGCGGGG
Organism: Planctomycetota bacterium; assembly: GCA_021807585.1. Taxonomy (GTDB): domain Bacteria; phylum Planctomycetota; class Planctomycetia; order Isosphaerales; family Isosphaeraceae; genus JAKBCQ01. Next base: position 2,287 of record JAKBCQ010000506.1, read on the forward strand.
GGATTCGCAGCCGATCGATCGGGTCGCGAATCCCGAGCGGGTCGAATCGACGCCGATCTGGCGATCGTCGGCGGCGGTTTGGGGGGATGCGCCGCGGCGCTCGCCGCGCTCCGCGCCGGTAGGACCGTCGTCCTCACCGAGCCGACCGATTGGATCGGCGGCCAGCTCACCCAGCAGGCCGTCCCCCCCGACGAACATCCCTGGATCGAACGCTTCGGCCGCAATCGATCGTATCAAGAACTTCGTGACGGTATTCGCTTTTATTATCAAAAACATTATCCTCTTTCGATCGAAGCGGCCGCCGATCGTTCGCTCAATCCGGGACGAGGGGGCGTGTCGGCTTTGTGTTGCGAGCCGAGGGTCGCGCTCGCGGTGTTAACGGCGATGCTCGCCCCTTACGCGTCGGCGGGCAAGCTGACCGTCTTGCTCGAGCGAGCTCCCGTTTCGGTTGAAACCGACCGCGATCGCGTCCGCTCGGTCGTCGTGAGACACACTCGCTCGGGAGACAGTACGACGCTCGTCGCTCCGTATTTCCTCGACGCCACGGAACTCGGCGATTTACTTCCGCTCGCGGGAGTCGAATTCGTCGTCGGCTTTGAATCGCGAACCAAAACCGGAGAAGACCGGGGCGCCGATCACGAGCAACCGCTAAATCAACAAGCTATTACTTATTGTTTCGCGATCGATTATCAAAAGGGTCGCGATTTTACGATCGACAAACCCTCCGAATATCCATTTTGGCGCGATTACGCACCAAAAATGAAGCCTTCTTGGCCGGGGAAATTGCTCGACTGGACGGCGTGCCATCCACAAACGCTCGAACCGCGTCGGCACGCGTTCGATCCCGAAGGCGCGGGAGACGGGCTTTGGGTTTACCGTCGGATCGCCGATCCTCGAACGTTTCGGCCCGGGTTTTTGAGCGGAGGGATGACGCTCGTCAATTGGCCGCAGAACGATTTTTTGCTCGGGCCGATCATCGGTCCGGGGGTATCGCCCCAAGATGTTGAGCGACGTCTGGCCCAAGCCAAACAATTGAGCCTGTCGCTTTTATACTGGATGCAAACCGAGGCGCCGCGGCCCGACGGCGGAACGGGTTGGAAGGGCTTGCGGCTTCGACCCGACGTCGTGGGGACGGACGACGGATTGGCCAAACATGCGTACATTCGTGAATCAAGGCGAATCGTCGCCGAATTCACGGTTCTTGATACGCACGTGGGAACCGAGAGTCGCCGCAAGGCGACGGGTCGGGCCGACGTCGTTCGGGGCGAGCGGTTCGCCGATTCGGTCGGCGTCGGCAGCTACCGGATCGATCTCCACCCGAGCACCGAAGGCGATAATTATATCGATATCAGTTCTTTGCCGTTTCAGATTCCGCTGGGGGCGCTTTTGCCCGTGCGCGTCGAGAATCTTTTGCCGGCGTGTAAAAATCTTGGAGTCACGCATATAACAAACGGATGTTATCGGTTGCATCCGGTCGAGTGGGCGATCGGCGAGGCAGCG
>JAKBCQ010000507.1 GCA_021807585.1 Planctomycetota bacterium
GCTTTGGGGCGCCGCGGCGGTCGGCGTCAGCGGGGTTCCCGGTTTATTTTCGAGTTCGACGCGGATGTCGGGTCAACGACTGAGCGTGATTTTAGCGGCGGTGGGCTGTCTGCTGGGGTTGGCGGGTGTTGAGGAATTTTGGCGGCTCGGCGTCGGGGGAAGGATCGTCGCGCCGTGGCGGATTCCCGAAGGCGAATTCGCGGTCGAGATCGACGGTTTGTCGGCGTTTTTTCTGGCGCCGATCTTTCTGATTCCGCTTTTGGGATCGATCTACGGATTGGAATATTGGAAACAGACCGAACGCGTCCGCAACGGTCGTAAACTGCGCTTGTTTTATGGGATATTGACCGCGGCGATGGCGCTTCTTGTGGTCGCTCGGAACGGTCTGTTGTTTCTCGCGGCGTGGGAGACGATGGCGCTATCGGCTTATTTTTTGGTGACGACCGAGGACGACGATCGCGAGGCGCGCGAGGCGGGCTGGATTTATTTGGTCTCGGCGCATTTTTCGACGTTATGTTTATTCGCGTTGTTTGGGTTGATGCGTAAGACGACGGGGACGTTCGCGCTCGAATCGATCGCACCCGGGGCGATTTCGGCGGGGATGAAGGGGGCGATTTTCGCGCTTGCGTTTGTCGGATTTGGTCTTAAAGCGGGATTGGCGCCGCTTCACGTATGGCTGCCGGGAGCGCATGCGATCGCACCCAGCCACGTATCGGCGTTGATGTCGGGCGTGATTCTCAAAATGGGTGTATACGGATTTATCCGTACGGCGCGGCTGCTTCCGCCGGTTCCGGTGGGGTGGGGGGCGGTCGTGCTCGCGACGGGAGCGATCTCGGGAATCCTCGGGGTCGCCTACGCGCTCGGTCAACACGATCTCAAACGACTGTTGGCTTATCATAGCGTTGAGAATATCGGGATTATTTATATTGGGATCGGCCTCGCTTTGATCGGGAGGTCGATCGGCAGGATCGACTGCGTCGTCCTGGGTTTGGGAGGGGCTCTCTTACACGTTTGGAATCATGCGATATTTAAATCGTTATTATTTTTGAGCGCCGGGTCGACGATTCGCGCGACGCAGACGCGGGAGATCGACCGTCTGGGGGGCTTGCTCAAATCGACTCCCGCGACCGGGGCGTGTTTTCTGGCGGGATCGGCGGCGATCTGCGGTCTTCCGCCGCTCAACGGATTTATCAGCGAGCTTTTGATTTATCTGGGTTTGTTCCGCGGTTCGTGGGGGGATCGCGCGGCGGGTTTCACCGCGACCGCGGCCGCGGCGCTCGCGCTGATCGGCGCGCTCGCCGCCGCGTGTTTCGTCAAGGCGTTCGCCGCGGTTTACCTCGGCTCGCCGAGGTCGCATGAAGGTTCGGATGCGCGTGAAGCTCCGCCGGAGATGCTCGGTCCGATGATCGTACTTGCAAGTTTATGTTTTTTGATTGGACTTGCGCCGGTTCTGGTCGCGACGCCGCTTGATCGCGCGATTGATATTCGCCCCGGGGCGAAGTTGGGTGAACGAAGTCGATTGCTCGATTATGCTCCGCTCGATCGCGTCGGCGCGGCCGCGGTCGCGTTGTTCGTCGTCGCCTCGATCGGGGCGATTCTCCTCACGATTCGAGTCAAGCGGACCGCGCGATCGGCGTCGACTTGGGGCTGTGGATATGTGAATCCGACGCCTCGCATGCAGTATACCGCGTCGTCGTTCGCGTCGCCGTTGGTCGGGCTGTTTGCGCGGATTTATCGGAATCGGACGACTCGACTCGACGCGGTTCGGATCTTTCCCGCGCGCGCTTCGTTCGCAAGCGAAACGAGCGATCTCGTGCTCGACGGCGTGGTCCTTCCCGTCTTTCGGTTCGTCGCGTGGGTGTTTTCGTTCGCGCGGGTGACCCAGCGCGGGAATATTCAGGCATATCTATTATATATACTTGTGTTCTTGTTGATTTTATTGGCGTGGAGGTGAAGGGACGAACATGCACGCGATCGCTCGGAATCTGGTTCATGTGACGGTCGTTTTGATCGCTCCTCCGCTTCTTCTTGGGGTGATCAACAAGGTCAAGGCGTTTTTCGCCGGGCGCACGGGACCGCGTTTGTTGCAACCGTATTATGATATTATAAAATTATTTCAAAAAGGATCGGTGATCAGCGAGACGACGACGTGGGTGTTTTTGGCGGGTCCGCCGATCGCGCCTGCGACCGCGATTACGGCTTCGTTATTGGTTCCATTGGGGGGATCCGCGGCGCCGATCTCGTTTGTCGGGGATTTGATTCTGGCGGCTTATGTGTTGGGTTTGGGTCGATTTTTCACGGCTCTCGCCGCGCTGGATACGGGGTCGTCGTTCGAGGGGATGGGGGCTTCGCGCGAGGTGACGTTCGCGTGTCTCGCCGAGCCGGCGTTTTTTCTGGGATTGGCGACGATCGCCAAACTGACGGGGTCGCTCAGTTTATCGGGAATGTTCGGGCCGGCGCTGGCTCCATTTTGGGGGACCTCGGGGGCTTCGCTTGCGCTCGTGTTCGTCGGCTGGTTCATCGTCGCGCTTGTCGAGAACTCACGTATTCCGTTTGATGATCCGAACACGCACCTGGAATTAACGATGATCCATGAGGTGATGGTTCTCGATCACGGCGGGCCGGCGCTTGGGATGATTTTGTACGGCGCGGCGATCAAGTTGTTCGTATTCGCGGCGCTTTTGGTTCGGTTGGCGACGCCGATCGCGACGGGTTGGGTGATCGTCGATTGGTCTTTGTTCGCGATCGGGATGTCGGCGGTCGCGGTGATGATCGGCGTGATTGAATCGGTCACGGCGCGGCTTCGATTGTCGCATATCCCGGTGCTTCTCGTCGCGGCGTGTCTGTTGTGCGGATTCGGATTGATTCTCCTTGCGAGGTGAGCGATGGCGGAATGGCTCGATCCTTTATTGATTCTGGCACTCGCGCTGAACTTCGGCGCGCTCGGTGTCAGTCGTATCCGCGCGGTGGTGAACGTCGTCGCGGTGCAAGGGATTTTGCTCGGCTTACTTCCGCTCTTCTTGCACGGAGGAATCGGCGTTCGCGGGCTTTTGCTCGTCGCGGTGACGGTCGGGATGAAGGGGTTCGGTATTCCCGCACTTTTGCTCCACGCGATGCGCGAGGTTGAAATCCGCCACGAGGTCAATCCGGTGATCGGCTTCATGAGTTCGCTGCTGTTAGGCGCGGTGGGGACGGGTTTGGCGATCGTCTTCGCTCGCACGCTTCCTCTCGCACCTGAACATATAAATACACTGATAGTTCCCGCGTCGCTCGCGACGGTGTGGACGGGATTTCTGATGCTCACGTTGCGTCGGAAGGCGATCATGCAAGTACTCGGCTATCTTTTGCTTGAGAACGGCGTGTTCATTTTCGGGCTTCTGGCGCTCGAGGCGACGCCGTTTTTGGTCGAGGTGGGGGTGTTGCTCGATCTATTCACCGGCGTGTTTGTTATGGGCATTATTATTCATCATATTAGTCGTGAATTTTCGTCGACGAGCATGGATCGACTTTCGGAGCTAAAGGAATAAGTTGATGTTATATTTGCCGATTCTTGTTCCACTGATCGCGGCGGCCGCGGCGTACTTTACCAGATCGAACGTCCTTCGTCCGTGGATCGCATTGGCGGGCGCCGCGGCGCATTCGGCGATCATTTGTTACTTGATTGCGTTTCCCACGGGGGGGGTCGAGCATTCCGCGCTCGGCGGTTGGTTGCGGCTCGACGCTCCCGGGAAGATCGTGCTGGGATTTTTGAGCGTTTTATTTCTGGTGTGTTCAACATAAGAT
>JAKBCQ010000508.1 GCA_021807585.1 Planctomycetota bacterium
GCAATCGTTTAACGAAGAGCCGCCGGTAACGGCGTCGATCCGTCGCGATCGCGGCGACGACCGTTCGAAAAAGCCGGGGCAGGCCGAGCGTCCCGGTTCGCGATCGCATCATGTGCCGCGGTTTGATTCGCCCAAGCCCGAGAAAAAGATCGGCAAGGTAATCGCGGTGCGGGGGAAGAACGTGTTCGTCGATCTGGGGGCGAAAAGCGAAGGGGTCGTCGCACTCGATCGGTTCGGCGAGAATCCCCCCCAGCCTGGGGATAAACTCGAAGTCGTCATCGATCGGTTTGACGAGGACGAGGGGATCCTGCTGCTTTCGCTCAAGGGAGACACCGTCGAGGCGAGCTGGGAGAACCTGCGTCCGGGGCTCGTCGTCGAGGCTCGCGTCGACAAGGTGAATAAAGGAGGTCTCGAGGTCGTCGTCGACGGGATCCGCGGCTTTTTGCCGATCGGTCAAATTGATATCAATCACGTGCTTGACGCTTCGATTTATCTCAATCACAAGTTCGCGGTCGTGGTGACCGAGGCCGATCAGCGGAACAAGAACCTTGTCGTTTCGCGGCGCGAGCAGCTCGAACGCGAGCGCGCCGAGGCGCGCGCCAAGACGTGGACCGAGCTCGCCGAGGGGCAGGTTCGCAAGGGGGTGGTTCGATCGCTCAAGGAATACGGGGCGTTCGTCGATATCGGCGGCGTCGACGGACTGTTGCACGTCGGCGATACGAGTTGGACGCGTGTTAAGGATATATCCGCACTTCTTAAAGTTGGACAAGAAGTTGAAGTCAAGATTCTCAAGATCGATCGTGAGACTCAGAAGATCGGCCTCGGTCTCAAGCAGTTGACTTCGAGCCCGTGGGATCTGGTCGACGTCCACTACGCTCGTGGGATGACGGTTCCCGGCAAGGTGACGCGGTTGATGGAATTCGGCGCGTTCGTCGAGATCGAACCGGGTGTCGAAGGGCTTGTTCATATTTCGGAAATTTCCCCCAATAGAGTGCGTCGGGTCGCCGATATTCTCAAGCCCGACCAGGAGGTCGAGGTTCGGATCCTTTCGATCGATTCCGAGGCCAAGAAGATCGCGCTTTCGCTTCGTCCTCTCGCCGAGACCAAGCCCTCGACGGTTGACGAGGAGGAAGCCGACGAGTCGCCGCGTCCTCCCAAGCCCGAGCCCAAGATCCCTCTCAAGGGAGGGATCGGCGGCGGCAATCCGTTCTCGGCGCTGCTCAGAGACGCCAAAAACCCGTCGTCTCGGGATAACCAAACATGAGGTTCATGTTTTGAACCGCGACCCCGGCCGCGCCTTTAATCAAATTATCCAAGCACGAGAAAATGATAATTCGTCCACGTACGACTTTGGGCGCGACGTCGCAGAAGTTCGTTCGCGCCGAATCCTTCGTCGCGGGGATCCGCGCACAAACGCGGATGAACGGGCTCGCGTGATAAAACGATCGATACAGTTCAACGAGCGAAGCCTCGACGACGGTCGACCGGGGTTCGGCGTGAATCGTCGCGTTGATGCCTCGATCCATCGGGATCAGGTGCGGCGTGAACAGCGTTTCCACGGCTTCGCCGCCCACTTCGCTTAAAATATGCTCGATTTCCGGCGTATGTCGATGATTACCCACGCTGTACGCGACGACGCTTTCATTACATTCGGGAAAATGGAGGTTCGGTTTGGGGGCGCGCCCCGCTCCCGAAACCCCGCTCATCGCGTCGATAATGATCGATTTAGGATCGACAAGGCCCTCGGCGACGAGGGGAGCAAGCCCGAGGATGCCCGCCGACGTGTAACATCCAGGGTTCGCGATCAAAGACGCCGCGGGGATTCGATCGCGGAAGAGTTCGGGAAGGCCGTAAATCGCCTCGGAGAGCCCCGCGGGATCGGTATGAGCGTGCCCGTACCATTGTTCATAAACCTGCGCGTTTTTGATGCGGTAATCGGCGCTCAGGTCAATCACCTTTACACCTTTTGATCGCAGCGCGGGGACGACTTCGAGGCTTGCGGTGTGCGGCAGCGCGAGGAAAGCCAGATCGGCGTCGGCGGCGATGCGATCGACGTCGAACGGCGTGCACTCGAGCGAGATCCTCCCCGCCAGGCCCGGATGCGATTCCTCGACCCGCGGCGCTTCGTCGCGCCGCGACGTCGCGACCGTAATCCGCGCATCGGGATGATTGAGAAGAATCTCAAAAAGCTCTCGCGCCGCGTATCCCGAGGCGCCCACGATCGCAATCTTCATCATATTGATTGATCCTTAGTGTTATAAGATCTCAAATTTATGGATAAATAGAAATATAGTAATGCTGATAACAACCAGGAGGTCGCCGTGATCGCCGCCGCGGGGAGGAACTCGGGGATCTCGTATTCGAGTTCGAGCGTCCATTTGCCCGCGGCGGGAATCCGGATCGCTTGCATCCCGCCGAGCGCCGCTTCGACGGATATGCGGCTTGAACGTCCTCCCGAGATCCCCCGCGCGGTCCAACCGGGAACGCCGATTTGAGAGACGAGAACGATTGAAGGTTCGGAGCATTCGAGCTCGATCGACACCCGTTCGGGGCGATCCGACTTCATGGCGAGCGGACGCGCGCGACGAACGACCTCGATCGCCTCGATCGCCTCGGCGAAATTCGCTCGCGAATCTCGCAAACCTGAAGCATTTGGATGTTGTTGTCGCTCGCGGAGGATGGATCGTTCGACACGCGCACGCGACGCGGCTTGCTCGACGAGCCAGGCTTTCGCGGTTCGGCTCGAGGGCTTCCATAAAACGAATCGAGATCCCCACGCTCGATTGCGCGCAACCCATTTGGAGCCGTAAAGCCAAGACGCGAGTTCGGGGTCTTCGATCGTTTGCGACTGATCGAGGATCGTTGGCGCAATCTCGGCGGGTATCGTTCGTCTCCATTCAATGGGATCGATGATGCGGATCGTCGCTCCCGCGGTTTTCATCGCGTTTTCAACCAGTTCAACGTTGCGTTTCGAGACGAGCGGAAGCCGCGCCGTATCGGCGAGGGGTTTGAGTTCGGGAAGGTCGAGCGTGCGATACGCCGCGATCGTGCCGACATCGGCGACGATCGGCAAATTACCGAGCGCCGCGACGACGCGCGTCCCCTCGGGGGATCGACCCGCCGCGGCGAGAACCGGGCTCCGATCGATCAAACGACCGATCGGCGCCGTCTCGATTCCCCGATGTCGATTCAAGAATAAAAGATCCAAAAATGTTAAGATAAAAACATACGTTATGAACGCCGGGGGATGTCGAACGAGCGCGGCCGAGACGATCAAAAACGCGATCGCGAGGGCCGCGGGGGCGAGCTCCCGGCGATAAACGCGATTTCGGACGCGATCGAAGCGAATCCCGCCGGGAGGGGGATCGTCCCAGCCTTCGCGTGCGAGCGCCGTGACGACGCGGACGTCGAGCTGCGGAGTCCTCGCTCCCTTCGCGGCCTCGGCGCCGGCGACCCGAGACCAGGGCGCCGCGCCGAAAAGCGGCGCTCGAATCAAACTCGTCGAGAGCGCGGTCGATCCCGATTCGGACGAAGTGATCAACAACTCCGTCAGCGATAAGGCGGTCGCGATCCACAAAATCAGAAAACATGCATAAATAAGAATATCTCGAGACGGTTTTTTCCAGGTTTTGATCGAATCGAAGCCGAATCCCGCGGCGAAAGCGAGCGCCGAATCGGCGATCAACCCCCACCGCGCCGGCGCGCGGAAGAACGAAAAGCCGGGAAGCTTGATGAGCAAGCCGAACCCCGGAATGTAGGGACCCAGGCTCAAAAGCGAAGCC
>JAKBCQ010000509.1 GCA_021807585.1 Planctomycetota bacterium
ATACGATGATGGAATCGGTCGATTCGGCGGTCGCCGGCAACGAGCCGCGTGCGAGCTCGGCCGTACGGTTCGGCCGATTCGCGCTCCGGTCGATTCGCGCGACGCTCCTGATCGCGATCGGAATCGCTCTCTGCGCCCGTCAATGGACGAGCGTGCTCGTCGTCGGCTGGACGTTTCGGATGATGCGGAGGTCGATTTACCGCGGCTGGTGGAAACGAAGCCCCGTCCGATCGGCGGTTCGGTTCGAGGATCTCGAAGCGACCGCTCCCTCCTCCGAGTTCCCACGCGCGTCGACGCCGCGCTGGATCGTCGCTGAGAATTTTCATGAGATCATCAATCGACCACGATCCGACGGCGCCGCGGCGTCGCGGTTTCGCAAGCTCGTTCGACTCCCGGCGGCGCTCACGGGGGGTTTGCGGGCCAACCTCCGCTCGGGGGCGCGGGCGCTCGCGTGCACGTATCTCATCACAATTCCCGGTTGCTTCCTCTGGCTCGCGGCGTGGTACGACGGCTGGAACAATTCCTTCAATAAAGGATATGAACAATCCGCGGTCGGTCCCTTGACGGGAATTTTGGGCAATGTCATGTTCATGTTGGCGATGATGTATTTACCAATGGCGTGGAGCCACGTCGCCGCGACGGGAGACGTGCGGTCGTTCTTTCAATTCGGTTATATCGTTCGGCTGGCGCGAACAAGATTGGGCGGCTCGATCGTCTACGCGGTGAGCTTCGCGATCCTCTCGTTCCCCGTCATGATCTTTCACGCCCTCCCCACGTTTTTGTCGCAGAGCGAACGGATGGAATCGGCTTCTCCCGAATTGATCAATCGAACCGTTCAAATTTACGCATTCTCGACGGCGATTTATGTATTTATCGCTTATATCATCACGCATCGGCTCGCCGCTCGGCTTTATCGATCCGCGACGACGCGTCTCCTCGCCAACGAGCCCGATCTCGTCGATCGGCTTCATCCCGTGATTTACAAAGTTCTCGAAGAGCTTGCGCTCTTGCCTTCGGGAACGCCGCCGCGGGGTCGACCGATCGTCGAGGCGGTGATCAAAACGGGTCGGAGAGGAAAAAACGCGATCCTCTGGACCGCGGCGTTCGTCGTCTGGTTCGCGGTCGTCGCTCAGATTTTCATCGGCCAATTCTTCAATTATCAACCCGTGGCGGGTTGGCTCAATCAACCGCTTGTTCATCTTCCAAGTGTTTATTTCTCGGCGTCGCGTTAAAATGAGGGTCGGCCTCGCCCGCGCCTCCCGATCCCCTCGCGGCTCCTTTTCGAAGGGATCGACAGCAATCGATTCGGGATCGCTAGAAATGCATTCAGCAAGCGATCAGGAGAGCCGCGGGGTGAGCGTGAGCGGGTTCCCCCGCACCGATTCGATCGACGTCGAATTGAGCGATCGACTCGACGCGATTGAATCCGATCGGCTTGACGAGGGGACGACTCGACGGCGTCACGGCGGCCGTCGAATCGCCGCGAATCGTCGAACTTGCGATCATGCCCCGCAACTTCGCGTCGCGCTCGGTCCATCGTCGCAACAAAGAACCAAAAACATGATTCGTCGGTTGGTACATCGGGATTGAAGATGTCGTCATGGAACTCGGTTCCTTCATTGCGCCGATAATTCACGGGCGCGAGAAGACTCCTCGACGCTCGGGAACGGCGGGCGACCCGTTCGGTAGGTTTTCTTGAAAGTTCACGGTAAGCCGACGCGGTGCGAGAGATTCGCGAAGATCGGAGACGTTTCCGCTCCGCTCGACGCAAAGGGGGGACGCACGAATCGACGTCTCGTCATCTCGTGCTACTTCTACAATACTACATAAACGTGCGACGTTGATTATTCTCCACACGATGTCGATTGTGACGTAGATTGACGCCCTGATGAATGCATGCGTGATCGACGTCGACATTGGCGTCTCGTTCCACGCTCGGGCTTGCGTCCCGACGACGAAAAGTCATACTGAAGACGGGTCTGATACGCCGCTCGATCGCCGCGAAATCGCGGCGGACTCGGATCAAAGCAGACGGGATCACAATGTTTTCGTACGGCTATATATTAATTAAACTTGTCGCCGTGCGCGACGCGTTCCATCCGTCAAGGGAGAATCGTCGATGAGCCGAGATTGGAAGCGTCTGCCGGAAACCGAATCGCTCGTCGTCGAATGGACCGAAAAGGCTCTCGCGGGGAACGACTTCGCCGCCGATCTCGCTCGCCGCATGAAAACCGAGACGAGCACGCGATTTCGTGATTGGATCGATCACATTATCCTCGAAGGCGACGATTGCATCGAAACTCTCGAACGCATCGGCTATCGCCGCGAGATCTCCCAGGCGATCGGTCCGCTGATCGTTTTCACCCACGACGAAGGCGTTTTTCCCCGCGTCGTCGTCCGCATGGAACGCCCCCAAAAACGTTCCTACAACGTGCGAGGCGTCGCGATCAAGGTCGAATCCATCGGCGATTTCTCACGCGCTCATGATTTAGGACTTGAACCCGTCGGTTATCCCCTCGGCCCCTACCGCGAAGCGTGGATCAACGGCCAAAGCGTGAACTTCGGGGTCGTCGAACGACGCGGATACCGCGGCTTCGAACCATTCGCCGGAGATCAGGCCAGGCTCGGACGGATGTCGCCCCACGCGGCGCGCGAAACGCTCTCCGCCCGCGAACTTTGGCAAGCGCGACGACGCAAGTTCGACGACGACTCGATCGGGTTCGATGAAACCGAACAATTGCTCGATCGAGTCGTCGAACGCACGGGAAGCGCCGATCTCGCGTGTCATCTCGTCTTCGAGGTCGAACGCGATTACTGGCAATCGCTCAATCGCGCCGCCCAGGCTCAAAAAACACGCCAGGATCGTCTTGGACTCGGCTGGGCGAATCATGATCATCACACCTTCAGAAGCTCGCGGCGGTTTTTTCCTCGATTGATCGGCATGTTCAAAAAACTTGGATTCGACCTTCGTGAACGGTTCCATGCCGGCGAACAAGCGGGTTGGGGCGCGCAAATTCTTGAACATCCCACCACGGGTATCGTCATCTTCGCCGATCTCGACCTCGCCCCAACCGAAGCCGACAGTGATTTCACCCGCGTGACGCTCCCCGACCTGCCCAAACCCAACACCGTCGGACTTTGGGTCGGCCTCCACGGCGAATCCATCCTCGAAGCCGGCATGCATCATCTTGAAGCGCAATTTGATTTTGATTCCTTAAAGACCGACCTGGCGCGCGACGCCGGCGTTTCGATGATGCCCCCCTTCTCCGATTTCCCCTTCCTCAGGCAAGCGTTCACCACCGGCGAACGACGACCCGTCGATCGCAAACGAGCCGACCGCTGCCTCGCCGCGGGCTGGATCACCCGCGACGAGCACGCACGCTTCCTCAGCGAAGGCGCCATCGGCGGACACCTCGAAAATCTCGAACGCAACGAAGGTTACAAAGGCTTCAATCAAAAATCGGTCGGAGCCATCCTCGAAGCGACAAATCCCCGCCTTAAACATTAGATCATATCTTTAGATTTTTTTATACTGAAATCATTGATTCGGGAAGATCGTCGATATCGAGGGGGATCGCAAGCGCTTACACGCCGAAATCGAAGTGCACGGCGAATCCGCCTCAAACATAAGCGTCGCCAATGTCAAATCCACCGGATCACGATATCAACGAAAAAGCCGACCCTCATAAACAGAGGGTCGGCCGTGCCGTCGACGGTGATTAAACGTTCCGAGGCGACGCCTTTAGAACGGCGATCCACCCGAACCCGGAGGACCT
>JAKBCQ010000510.1 GCA_021807585.1 Planctomycetota bacterium
GTTCATCAACAAGATGGACCGGAGCGGCGCCAATCCCGTGAACGTGATTCAGCAATTGGAATCAAAGCTCGGCCTTACGGTTTTGCCGCTCCATTTACCGATCGGCGCCGAATCTTCCTTCCAGGGAGTCATCGATCTGATCAACCGCGAGGCGCTCTATTTCGACGGCGAAAAAGGCGAGAACGTCCGCCGCGAGCCGATCCCCGCCGAAATGGCGGATCAGGCCGAACGCGCCCGCCAGGCGATGCTCGAATCACTCTCGCTCGTCTCCGACAAGGTAATGGAACTTTTGCTCGAAGAGGAAGAAGTTCCGCTCGATTTGATTCATTCGACGATTCGCGAGGCGACCGTCGCGCAGCAGATCTGTCCCGTTTTGCTCGGCACCGCGTATCGTAACAAGGGAATTCAACCCCTGCTTGATGCGATCAGCGCGTACCTGCCGAGCCCGCTCGATCGCGAGATCTACGCCAAAGACAACGATAACGGCATGGCCGAGGTCCCGCTCTCGGTCGATCCCGACGGCCCTCTGGTCGCGATGGCGTTCAAGCTTGTCGAAGAGCCCTTCGGCCAGGTCACGTATACGCGTATTTATCAAGGTACGCTTCGTAAAGGTGAATTTTATTACAACTCGCGGCAGCGCCGCAAACAGCGCGTCAGCCGGATCCTCCGCGTTCACGCCGATCAAAAGGAAGACATCGATTCCGCGGGAGTCGGCGATATCGTCGCGGTGATGGGGATCGAATGCGCCACCGGAGACACCTACTGCTCCGAGGGGACGAATTACTCGCTCGAAAGCATTTACGCCGCCGAGCCGGTGATTTCGCTGTCGATTCAGCCCGCCAAACGCGCCGATTACGACAAACTCTCGAAGGCGCTCAATCGCTTCATGCGCGAAGACCCGACGTTCCGCGTTCACGTCGATCACGAAACGAGCGAGACGATCATCTCGGGCATGGGAGAACTCCATCTCGAGATTTACGTCGAACGGATTCGCCGTGAATACAAGGTCGATTGCGTCGTCGGCGCTCCCAAGGTGAGCTACCGCGAAACCCCCACCAAAGAAACGCCCTACAACTACAAACATCGGAAGCAAACGGGAGGTTCGGGGCAATACGCGCATGTCGTCGGCGTTATGGTTCCGCTTCCTCCCGATAGCCCCGAGCCGTACGTCTTTGAGAACGAGGTCACGGGCGGACGCATCCCCAACGAGTTCATCCCTTCGGTTGATAAAGGTTTCAAGCGCGCTCTCGCCAAGGGTCCGATCGCGGGGTATGAGGTCATCGGCGTGAAAATGCTGCTTCAAGACGGCTCGTATCACGACGTCGATTCGTCCGATCTCGCGTTCCAGATTTGCGGTTTCGACGCCTTCCGCGAAACCTTCCGCAAGGCCGAGCCCGTCCTTCTGGAACCAATCATGAAGGTCGAAGTCGAGGTTCCGACCGAATTCCAGGGCCCCGTCACGGGAGGTATCTCGTCGAAACGAGGCGTGATCCTCGGGTCCGAAAGCCGTTCCGATTTCGCCGTCATCGAGGCCGAGGTTCCCCTCTCCGAAATGTTCGGCTACTCGAACGACCTCCGCAGCATGACGCAAGGCAAAGGAACCTTCAGTATGGAGTTCCTCAAATACCAACGTATGCCTACGCGTTTGCAGGAAGAACTCGTCAAGAAGAATCAGCAAGACGCCAAAGTGGGCGCCAAGGCTTGATCCCTTAAGATCGAGGATTCATCAAGACACCCAAGATCGAGGGCTCGTCGTCATGGCGAGCCCTGTATTTTTATGTTTTGATATCATGCGGATCGGTGCGCACGTCGTCGGCCGGGCCGCCTTGATTCGATTACATTATTATAAATTGACATGTAAGTTCCGCTTGATTTCTCTAGGAAGGACGATTGGAAATCGACCGGGAAGCCGTTGACCGATTGCTTTCGAGCCGGCATAAAGGGACGTAGTCCTTCCGCCGATTCGACTTTTTCAAGTAGCGATCGGGAGCGGAATCATGAACGATACGCCTCTTGCGCCCGACGATCCCCCCGCGTCGCCGCCGAAAAAACCTTCCTTTTTCAGCCTCTTACACCGCGCGATTGTCGGCACGACGTTGATCGTCCTGATCGTCGTGATCGGCTATTTGGGTTCGATTTTTTACCGCGAATTCCGCACGCTTCGCGAGGCTCAAGCGGGCGAATCGAAGTCGACGCCGATCGGATACGAGGGGCTCAGCCCCAAATTTTCCTACGCCCAGGCGCCCGATCCCTGGCTGCAGGAAAAAGACGGCGAAGCTCGATTGTGGTGCGGCTGGGATCCCCGGCTCGGACAAACGTGGTTTCGCTTCAATCCCGGCGATCTCAGCGAGCTCAAGCTGTCTCGGCCGATTTATTGGGGGAAGGACGGGGTCCGAGCGATCGATTATCCCGTCGTCGAGCGTGAGGGGGATCCTCGCTGGTCTAAAGTTCACCCCGACGACGAGATCGCGGTGCTCGATCTAAACGGTATTGTATCCTATTATCCGTTGATTGTATTGGAGCGGGTGTTGATCGTCAACGATCGGATCGATCGCGATCGATCGGTGGTCGTGGTCCGATCGCCGCGCGAGGAGGCCGAGCGAACGATCCGGGTGTACGATCCCGTCGTCGACGGGTCGCGGGTGACATTCGGCACGACGGGATATATCTACGAGCATTATCTACTTCTTTATGATCGACAGACCGAGAGTCTTTGGAAGGCGGGGGACGACGGTTTGGAGGCGGTCGCGGGATCGCGCAAGGGGGTTAAGCAAAAGCTGACGGCGCGTCTCGAGCCGATCTCGTGGTCGCGTTGTTCGGCGGAACGTCGCGACGCCAGGCTGATCGTCGGCGATAAGCGCACCAGCCCGATTCCGAAGGAGTGAGGCGAACGACGGAAATCATCCGCGGTTTTCAATATAAAGCATTAATACACTTTAATGTCAAATAGAATCTTATAATTTTGAATTAATATTCAAATGGATCCCGATCGGCGAATTCGTGGTCGAGCCGAACATGCTTACCTTCGCGGGCGATCGCGGCCCGCGGGATCGAGCCCGATGATCCGCCCACGCGGCCGGGCGCGGTCCAGAACGACCGCGCCGATTCGGCTCGTATCGTCGGTCCCGCGATTGTCCATCATATCATAAACATCAATACGAACTTGAAAACGATCGGGCGCTTTCGCCGGGACGTTCCAAACATATCGACCCGTGTTGTCGATTCGCTCACGCGTGATCAATCGCCATGCGGCTTCGGGTTGATCGGGTTTGTAAGCCAACAGCACGGATCCAGGTCCCAGATGCTGATCCTCGGCCTTCCATGTGATGATCACTTTGGATGTTTGTCCGTCGGTCACGACGCGGGGCGGATCGAGAGTCACCGTCGGGGGAGTCGAATCAACCTCCACCCATATTTGTGGACGATCGCCGGGCGCGGGAGGAGGATCGCCGAGCCCGTTCGCCGATTGCGCCACGAGTGTGAGACCGAACGTCCCCTCGCCTCCGAGATTCACGTCGTAAGGCGAAACGTGATCGGGATCTTCGTCGAGCCGACTCCAGCTCCGGCCGCCGTCGCGCGTCACCCACAACTCGACGACCGCGGGACCGTTCGGACCGGCGTCGTCGACATCGTATTTGAGATCGAATCGCGGCGACGACACTCGCAAATTCGGCGCACCGCGAGAGGTCCGATCGTCGTCACGCGCTTTTGCTTGTCTATTCTGTTGATATTCGGAATCGTCGGCTTTTGACGACTCGTCCCCTTCGGC
>JAKBCQ010000511.1 GCA_021807585.1 Planctomycetota bacterium
CACTCGACTCGCCTTTTTGAGTCGATTCATCCCTACTTAAGCAGAATTAGAACGGGGTTCGCGCGGCGTCAATTAATTGAGTACGATCAGAATTATGATGTCTTAAATAATATAACTATATAAATAAAATCTAGTTGTCGAGACGACCCGGGTCGATCGTTCGGCTCGGTGCAAGGTTCTCTTCGCGCAAGTCGCGGGATCGATTAGACTTCTCGCGCGTGCGAATGGAACTCGACGTTGACCTCGGGCGGGGAGACCCTCAATGCGACGGATCGCGATTTTGAATCAAAAAGGGGGCGTGGGAAAGACGACGACGACGGTGAACCTCGCCGCGGCGCTCGCCGCCGCGGGGCGTCGCACGCTCGTTCTCGACCTTGATCCCCAGGCGCACGCGACTTTGCACCTCGGAGTCACTCCCAGTCGGTCGGGGCCTTCGATGTACGAGGTTTTGACGCAAAACACCCCCATCGCGGAGGTTCGGCGCGAAATAACCGCCGATTTGCACCTCTGCGGCAGCCACATCGATCTCGCCGCAGCCGAGGTCGAATTGATCGGCACGGTGGGTCGCGAGGTGATCCTCCGAGATCAGCTCGACGCCGATCCCGAACCGTATGATTTTGTAATTATGGATTGCCCTCCCTCGCTCGGCATTTTGACGATCAACGCGTTGTGCGCGGCGCGCGAGGTTTTCATTCCGCTCCAGGCGCACTTTCTGGCGTTGCACGGGCTATCGAAGTTGCTCGAAACGATTCATCTCGTCGCCAAACGCGTGAATCGCGATCTCAAAGTCGGCGGGGTCGTTCTCTGCCTTTACGATTCGGGAACGAAGCTCGGCGGCGAGGTCGTCGAGGATCTCGAAAGCTATTTTGACGGTCGAAGGCACGCGTCGGCGCCCTGGGCCGACGCCAAACTGTTTCATACGCGTATTCGCCGCAACATCCGCCTCGCCGAATGCCCGAGCTTCGGCCAATCGATCTTCCAATACGCCGCGAACAGTCGGGGCGCCGAGGATTACGCGTCGCTCGCGGCCGAGGTGCTGGGGCAAGCCCCCGCGACGATCTGGCGCGACGACAAAACGACCGCCGCGGCCGGGTCGGCCGCCGATCACGGCGAAACGCTTCAAGTCGATCCCCAAACCGCCGATCACGCCGCCGCGTCGATCGAACCCGCCGCGTAATCGTTCGGCGCCTTCGGGATGAGATCGCGTTCGCGCCGCGGGGTTTGCTTGTTAATCATTAATACGACATAAATACTGATATTGGTTTTTCTCGCGTGAAGTCGTTCGTCGTTGATCCTCCTGGATTCCGCTGATAGAGTGCGGATCGGGGGGATGACGACGATGCGATGGATCGGAATCGACGAGGCGGGTTACGGACCGAAATTGGGTCCGCTCGTGATGACCTCGGTCGCGGTCGAAACGTCGGGATCGAATCGACCCGATTTTTGGGCGAATTCGGCGGGCGAAATCGGCAAGGCGCGCGATCCCGCGGCCGCTCTTTGGATCGACGATTCCAAAGCAATTTACCAGTTAAAAAACGGCTTCGAGCGGCTCGAGGAAGGCGTTTTGGCGGCGTTCGCCGCGGCGGGACTCGGCGCCGCTCGGACGTATCCCGAGCTTCTCGACGCGGCGCGTGCGCCGGGAGAAACCCGCGACGACGACGAAATCTCATATTGGTGCGATAAACAGGCGTTAAAAATCCCGATCGATCTGTCCGAGGATCGGATCTTGCGGACCGTCGCCAATCGCTATTTCGAGAAAACCGGGCTGAGGATCGTCGCGGTGCGATCGATCACGCTCGGCCCCGCTCGATTCAACTCCGGGCTTACGGGCGATAACACCAAAGCCGATGTTCACGCGAGCGTCTTTTGCAAGTTGATCGCCGCCGAGCGCGACGACCCCGCCGCGGATTCGGCTACGATCGTCTGCGACAAGCACGGCGGCAGAAGGTTTTATCAAGAGATGCTCGCAGAAGTATTTCCCGGTGTGTGGATCGATCGAGGGGGCGAATCCGCGACCCGCAGCGATTACTCGGTTCGTCTCGAAGGGAGCAGGCGGTTCGATCTTTCGTTTCGAGCCCGCGCCGACGGCGACGACTCGATCGTCGCGCTCTCGTCAATGATCAGTAAATTATTGCGTGAATATTGGATGATCCTTTTTAACTCCTTTTGGCTCGATCGAATCCCCGGACTCAAGCCGACCGCGGGATATCCCGGCGACGCCGAACGGTTTCGCTCGTCAACCGAACCGATCGCGCGCGAACTCGGCCTGCCGATCGATCGCTGGTGGCGGAAAGTTTGAAACGCTACGCCCGACGTCCCCCCCCCGGGAATTGATATCGAATTCCAGTTAATTATGATAAGTAAAAAGATACTTACATATAAAATCAATATCTCGACATGGGACGACGCGGCGCGGCGCCGGATTGTTTTTTGGACGGTCGTCGCGGCGGGGCTCGCGTTTCGAACCGGCGAATACGTCCGCGATCGCGGGCTCTGGCTCGACGAATCGTCGATCCGCGAGAACATCACCGCGCGTCCGCTCGGCGCTCGGTTCACGAACAATCAGGCGGCGCCGATCGGTTTCATGATGATTGAAAAAATGCTTTTGTATACATTGGGTTCGAGTTCGCGAGCGTTGCGTCTGAATCCGTACCTGGCGGCTTGCCTGACGGTTTGGGCTTTCGCGGCGATCGCTCGCAAGGATCTCGATTCCGCCGCGGGTTTGATCGCTTCGGCTTTGGTCGCGACCTCGGACAACCTCATCTATTACGCCGACGAGCTCAAGCCTTATTCGGGAGACGTCCTCGCGGCGGTCGCTTCAATCTGGATCGGGCTCGAAACGATTCAACCAAACGTATCGTACAAGAGGCTCGCGATCGCTTTCGCGGCGGGGGGAATCGCGCTCTGGTCGTCGTTCCCCGCGGTCTTTTGTGTCGCGGCCGCGGGGCTCGCCGCGATCCGCGCCGCGCTTCGCCTTCGCGATCCCGCGAGGCTCAAAATCGCGATCGTGATGAATCTCGGCTGGATACTAGTATTTATACCATTTTATTTCGTATCGAGACGAATGTTGCAGCGAGGCACGGTGTTGTGGGATTTTTGGAATTTCGCGTTCCCTCCCTCGGGGGGATCGTTCGCCGCGGTCGTTCGCTGGGTTTCGGCGGCGTTTGTCGATGCGTTTATCAATCCGATCGGCCGTTCGATCCCGGCGATCGACGCACGGATCGCGGTCATTCCCGCGCTCGCGTTGTTCGCGCTCGGCGCCGCGGCTTCATTCGCCGATTCGGCCGAAAAGGCTCTGATTCGCCTGGGCCCGATCGCGTTCACGCTGGGGGCTTCGATGTTGCGGTTGTATCCTTTCCACGGTCGTTTACTTTTGTTTTTAGTCCCCTGTTTTTATCTGACGATCGCACGCGGCTGGAACGTTTTGGCGAGCGCGTTTCGAGGATCTCCTTGCGGGAAGATCGCGGCGTTTTTCCTCCTCGCTTTTCCCGCGTTCGAGGCGGTTCGTTACGGAATCGAGCCCAGAACGCGCGCGGGGTTTAACGCGACGGGGGATTACCGCGATGAACCGATCCTGAAGCTGGATATGATCAAACAAAGTGATAAAAGATTGTGAAACCACGATTCCGAGCGATCGAACCGGCGTCGGCGAAGGCCGTTTCGGCGCGGTCGTTATGACATCTGGCGCCCGAAGCAAAGGAGGGTGATGTCGTCGGATTGAGCGTGGCCTGCGACATGCATCCGCGCCGCGCGGAGGA
>JAKBCQ010000512.1 GCA_021807585.1 Planctomycetota bacterium
GTCGTCATCGTCGTCCGCATCGGCCGCGCCGCGTGGTTGGAACGACTGCGGGATCGTTGATTCGGTGAAATTGCGAGATTTGAGCGAGAAGGCGTGCGAATCGGCTCGTTTGCGCACGCGTTTTCAGAAGCCGTCGGCGCGACGATCGGTCGACCGGCGGCTTTATTATTGTGCATATTCAGATACATTCAATAAAATAATAGCTGAATCCATTGAATCAATTCATTGAACCGATTCGGCCTCGTTGTTTTTGGTTCGATCGACTAGATTATGTGGCGAGAATCGCCGCGGGCGAGGGGTTGAAAGGCGCGTCAATTGAGGGACTTGGAATGAGCGACACGAGGATGATTTGGGGGATGATGTGGGCCGCGGCGATCCGGAACCACGGCGAGCCGTTTGAGATCGACGAGATCATACCCGAGATATGTGAGCGCTTAAAGATATCTGAACATGAAGCCGGGCGAACGACGAAGATGTTGCTGAGAGAGCTTGAGCGAATCGCCGAGGGGGAGCAGTTTTTCACGATGGAGGGTGATGCGATTGTTCCGCTCGAAGAGTTTATCAGGGGAAGTCATGACGCCGCGACGGAAGAGGACGCGTATCCGTTCGAGGTCTGAACCGATTTTCGTCTTGTCTGTCTTGTTACAATAGGTGTGCGCCTGGGCGAGAACGGAAACCGAGGGGAATCGGTGATGTCGGTGACCGAGACCGAGGAGACGGAGCGGGACTTGTCGCGTGGAGCGGCGAGCGATTCCGAGGGGGATCGGTCGATATCGAAGAGCGATCGCCGGATCGTGACGGTGGCGTTATTGCTGGCGATGGCGGTCGCTGCGCTCGAGCAGACGGTCGTTTCGACGGCGATGACGAGCATCATCGCGCAGCTTAAGGGGATACGGATATACCCCTGGGTGTTTTCGGCGTATTTGCTGGCTTCGACGATCTCGACGCCGATTTACGGCAAACTCGCCGATCTGATTGGTCGTCGACGCGTGTTGTTGTTTGGATTATTGATGTTCAGCGTGGGGTCGATGCTTTCGGGGCTTTCCCGCAGCATGCCGCAGTTGATCGCGTTTCGGGTGATCCAGGGATTGGGCGCCGGTGCGCTCGGTCCGATCGTGCTGACGATCATCAGCGATTTATATCCGCTGCATGAACGTCCCAAAGTTCAAGGGCTTTTTAGTGCGATTTGGGGCGTGTCGAGCGTCGTGGGGCCGCTTGTGGGGGGGGTGTTGACCGATCAGCTTTCGTGGCGCTGGGTGTTCTTCCTCACGGTTCCGTTCAGCGCGTTTTCGGCGTGGATTTTGGTGCGCCGGGTGAGCGAGGTTTCGCAGCCGAAGGGGGGCGTTTCGCTCGATTGGCGGGGCGCGATGTTGTTGGCGGCGGGTTCGGCGGCGCTGTTGTGGGTGGTGCTTTCGGGACGCGATCAACCGATTGCGGTGATCGGGGTTGGATTCGCGGTCGCTGTCGCGTTTTTTATCCTGTTTGTGCGTCATGAGAGGTCGGCTTCAGACCCGATCCTGCCGATCGAGCTCGCGACCGATCCGGCGATCGCCGCGGCACTCGTCGGCAATTTTCTGGTCGGCTGTTTGTTGTTTGGATTGGAAGTTTATGTTCCTCTTTACATGCAAGGTGTGAAGGGGGGATCGGCGACGCGTGCCGGCGGTACGATGACGCCGTTGTTCCTCACTTGGTCGGTGAGCGTCGCGGTGGCGGCGTTCGTCGTGGTGCGGTATGGGTTTCGTAAAAGCGCCGCGGTGGGGACGTTGTTTCTGGTTCTGGGGACGTTTTTATTGTACGCGGGGGCTGTGTGGAGCGATTCGTACCGCGTTTGCTTTTTGATCGGGATGATCGCGATCGGCCTTGGCATGGGGCCGACATCGCTGAGTTATTTGTTGAGCGTGCAGAACGCCGTGCCGTGGAATCGACGCGGCGCGGCGACTGGGGCGTTGATTTTTTCACGAACGATGGGGGGCTCGATCGGCGTCGGGCTGTTGGGGGCTAGCCTCGGTTTCGAGCTTGCCGGGCGGCTCAAAGGAGATGTCGCCCGCGGGATCGACGTCGCCGCGGCGTTGCGGCCCGAGACGCATCGGCAGTTGGGAGTCGCGGCGCTGAAGCTTGTTCAGGGATCGCTCGGGTGGTCGCTTCAGCATGTGTTTTTGGAGATGTTTGTTTTAACCGTCGCGGGGATCGCGTGCGTGTATCGACTTCCCGGAGGCAAGCCGACGTCTTACGGCGCGAGCGAACGCGCCGAGATCGAAGAGGGGGCGGCGATCGCGGTGGCCGAGGCGGTGTGAAACGAGCGATCGGCGGTCGGCGAATCGTCTGAAACGGCCTTCGTCGGGGACGGCTTGCGGTGAGAACGCCCGATTCAGAGAACGTTATGAAACATCAGAGATGAGCATATGAAGTATTGGCTGTTTAAAACCGAGCCGGGATCGTATTCGTTCGTCGATTTGACGTCCGAGCGCGAACAAACGACGGGTTGGGACGGGGTGCGGAATTTTCAGGCGCGGAATTTTTTGCGCGACGACGTGAAGATCGGCGATCTGGTGTTTTTTTATCATTCGAACGCCGAACCCGCGGGGATTGCTGGAATTGCGCGGGTTGTTGAGGAGGCGCATCCCGACCCGACGGCGTTCGACCCGTCCGACAAGCATTTTGATCCCAAAAGCGATCGCGCGTCTCCCACATGGTTTCAAGTTTCGATTCGTGCGGTCGTTCCGATCGATCCGATGCTCGAGTTGCCGCGGCTGAGGGCGATCCCCGAGTTGAGCGGAATGGAATTGCTGCGGAAAGGAAGCCGGCTTTCGGTTCAACCTGTAAGGAAATCGGAATGGGACGCGATCGTTCGGCTGGCGGGGATCGACCCGAACGCACTCGAGCGAGCGACGCCCGCGGCGCGAACGCAAACCCCGGCGCGATCGGTCGCGGCGGATTCTGAGTCGAAGCGGGCGAATTCGAGTGAACAGGTCGTGAAATCTAAGAAGTGAGCGAGCGAACATGACACGAATCGAACATTTCGCGGTTTACGCGTCCGATCTGGAGAAGCTGAAAACGTTTTATATCGACGTTTTTGGATTAAAAGTTGCGATCGACGCGAGCAAGTCGAAGCCGCCCGGTTATTTTTTGATCGACGAGGGGGGCGCGGCGATCGAATTGATCGAGCGTCCTTCCGATACTTCTCCGGTGAATCAGCGGTTCGTGTGTCATCTTGCGTTTTGGGTTGACGATTACGACGGCGTGAAGGGTGAGATCGAACGTCGGGGCATGACGTTCGAGCGCGACACCGCGGTTGAGACCGACGCGATGAGGACGGCGTTCTTTCTCGATCCCGAGGGGAATCGGTGTCAGATCGTCCGTCGCAAGAAACGGCTCGACGCTCGCGGCGATTTTTGACCGTCAAGGATCGACGGTATTCGGCGTCGAGCGATTCGGCGCCGATTTTATCGCATCGGCGCGTGTTTTATAGAGCAATCTTCGAAGCGAGGCGTATGAAATCGTTTTGCGCGTTCAATCGATTTCGCGAAAGCGCTCGACCGATCCGATCGCCGATTATTACCTCGATCGGACCGAAGTTTTTCATGTCATCTATTATAAAAACAAACATATTTTATTTTTAGAACGGAGGTTTTTTCTCTTTCGGGGCTGCGTGACGCTCGACAAACCTTGGTCGGGTTGGGAATAATACTTGGAACTTTCGATTTTAGACCGGGCCCGCGAGACGGCGACGATGCGATCTTGGCGAATTCCATGC
>JAKBCQ010000513.1 GCA_021807585.1 Planctomycetota bacterium
CACGGACCCGCGGCGACAAATCCCGTCGCGACGACCGCGTCGGCGTTCCCTGGATCGATCGCGTCGCCCGCCAATTGCTCGCGAACGAATAGCGCATACGGTTTATCTTCATTAAAAGACTTGATCACATAATCTCGATAAGGCCACGCGTGATCGCGTCGTTTGTCTTTATCGTAGCCGTGCGTGTCGGCGTAATGGACGACGTCGAGCCAGTGTCGCGCCCAGCGTTCGCCGTAGCGGGGGGAATCGAGCAACCGATCAACGAGCTTTTCGTATGCATTGGGATCGTTATCGACGACGAACGCGTCGATTTCGGCGAGAGTCGGCGGCAACCCGTGGAGATCGTAAGTCAGTCGGCGGATCAGCGTCGCGCGGTCGGCGTCGGCCGAGAGAGCAAGCCCCTTCTCCTCGAGTTTACGGATTACGAACGCGTCGATCGGCGTTCGGACGCGATCGGGGTTCCGCACCTCGGGGATCGGCGGTTTATTGAGCGGACGGATCGCCCACCAATCTTTGAGGTCGGCGACGGGTTCTCGCAGCGCAACGCCCGCCGGCCAGGGCGCGCCCCGTTCGATCCACTTGCTCAGCGTTTCGATCTCGTCGCGAGCGAGCGGCTTTCCTCCCTTGGGCATCTCGGGATGCTCGCCTGATATCATCTGAATGAGTACACTTTCGGCGGGCGCGCCGGGTTCGATCGCCGCGCCCCCCTTCCCTCCCTTGAGGAGCCCCGCGCGGGTCGCCAGTGAAAGTCCCCCCTTGGCTCGCTTTTCTTGATGACAACGGACGCATCGAGTTTCAAGAATGGGTCGAACCTTGGCGTTGAAATAAGCCGCCGACGATTCTTCGGCGCCCCGCGTCGCCGGGGGTTCGGCCCCACCAGACGCGGCCGGACCGGAAAACAATATCGCGGATAAAAGAAACACTTTCACGCGAGATGTCGAGTGTATCATGTTAGGACTCGTCATCACGGATCGCACGTTCAAAGATAAAAGAATCTGAGAGATCGGCGCCGGTTTGCCGTCTTCGGTCGCCGATCACCGCCGCGTTCTCATGAGGGTATCGGCGAGATCACCGAGTCGTCATCTGTGAGGAAGCAAATCGTATCGTCGTCCAGTCGACATGACTGATCGAAGGTCGAGCGGCCGAGCGGAGCGAGTTTTGAATCATTTCGATATCGAGCGGATCGAAGGAAAAATCGGCGGCGACCAAGTTCGGCATGGAGTGTTCTCCCAAATTCGGACTTTTTCAGTATACTTGGTATTCCGGCGGATATCAAGAACCGATCCGCCGTAATCGCTCGACGATTCGGATTTCGCGGTGAATTCCAGCTGCGTCGACTCGGGAGGAGGTTGAAAAAAGTCGTATTCGGAGGGCGTCGCCCATTTGTTAAATACCTCGTATGCTTTAAATATCTACGAGATAAGATCGATTCACCACGACTCTCAAATCGAGAATGATAAATGGAGAAATCCCATGATATCGCTTCGTGTCTCGCTAGTCGCGTTGATGGCGTCGCTCGCGGGCGGCGGCGACTTCGTTCAGGTCGATAAACAAACTCGCCCACGAATCGACAAACTTGGAACAATCGATCTCGACATGGTGGAAACGACCCCCGTCGTTTTCCAGGATCGGCTCTATCGCTTCGAATACGTCCGTTCCGGCTATCACGCGAACAAGACCGGCGAATCTTACTTTCGCTTCGTCGACGTCGCGACGGGTGAGTACACACCCGCTTTCGCTCAAGGCTACGACCTGGGCTGCGCCTTCGCCGAAGGGGAAACAATGTGGGCCTTCGGGGTCGATCAGTGGGACGGGACGAAAATCGTATCGTTCCAATCAAATGATCTGAAACGGTGGGAATCACACCCGGCTTTGGAAGCCCCGACTTGGGGGCTCTTCAACACATCGGTGTGCAAGGCCGGCGATAGGTATGTGATGGCCATTGAGGTCGGCCGACCTCCCGAGGTCGTCGGCGTCCCATTCACCTCACGGTTCGCCGAGTCGAAGAACCTGATCGACTGGAAACTCATGCCCGCGGAGTGCATCTTCACGAAAGAGCGTTATTCGGCATGCCCGTCGATCCGGTATCTCGACGGTCTTTTCTATCTGATCTATCTCGAAGCCCTCCCCGGGCCGGCCTATGTGTCGCACATCGTCCGCTCCAAAGACCTGATCCGCTGGGAGGTGAGCCCGCTCAATCCGATTCTGGCGGCGTCGGAACAAGACAAGGAAATCGCCAATATCAAGCTGACGGAAGGTCAAAAAGCGAAGATCAAAGGCGCGTTGAACAGGAACAACTCGGATGTGGATCTGTGCGAATTCCAAGGCGAAACGATCATCACATACAGTTGGGGAAATCAAAATGGAACCGAGTTCCTCGCGGGGGCGGTCTACAGGGGAACTCTGGCGAGCTTTCTGAAGTCATTCTTCCCATGAGACGCGATCGAAGACACTTTGAGATCGATCAGCGCATTCCTGGCATGATCTCACGAAAGCAACCCCGAACATCACACGGTATACCTGGAATCCCCGCGGATATCGAGAACCGATCCGTCGCTCCTGCGAGGTACGCGTTCGTCGCGCTAGACGGCGCGGCGATCATTGAATAATAGAGAATTGTTTGTTATTTCGTATTATCGAGCTTTCCCGGGGTGAAAGGGGGCGTTCGATCTCGTCGCCGGTTTTTCCGCTTCGGGGTGGCTCCGAATCCAATGATCGTGGAAGACGAAGCCGTCGGGAGTGGTTCGTTCGGGCATGTGGCAGGTCGCGCACCCGCCGCGCGGCGAGACGGCGCACACTCGCCTTCCCGGCGCTCGATGACAATCCATGCATTTTGAATCATACATAGAAAGATCGGTCGACAACCGAGCGTGCGGGTCGTGGCAAGTCGTGCAGCCGAAGCCCGATTGCGTGCTTTTGTAACATTCGGACCTCTTCAGCCCGATCGGCTGAAATTGTAAGAGAAGGGGATGATCGGGTTCGAACTGATCGGCGAAAACGCCCGAGGGAAGTCGGTGGCATTCGCCGCAGAGCTTGATCTCGGCCAAAGGGCCCTCCTGCCCCGCGCCGTGGCGGATCGCAATCCGCTCCGAACCGTCGCGCATCGACGCCACATGAGCCGCTCCAGGTCCGTGACACCGCTCGCAATCGATGTTCGCCCGCATCGCCGCGGGATCGAGCACGTCGTGGCCCTTCGCCGACGTTCGGCTCGCATGGCAATCGAAACACTCGCGAACGGTTTCGGGGCTCAGCGTTTGACCAAACCCCGCTCCCCCGCTCCCCCGGATCGGTTCGCCTGGTGTAATTATGATTTTATGTTGTCTAGTCATATAAGAAAATCGATGTTTGATTCCCGCCGGATCGATCGCGGCGCCGAGGAGCGAGACGAAGGTGACTCCGTTTCGCCCCGATCCGACCGCGTAATCGAGCTTAATCACGCGTTTTTTCCCCTTCTCCTCGCGCTCGACTTCGAGATCATCGCCGCGCAACCGATATCGCCACGTGACGTCGGGGTCGCCGGGATCCTCGATCGTCCGATCGACGAAAAACCGCGCCAAGGGAGATCGACTCCCTCGCATCAGCGTCTTCGAGTGTTTTGACCGAGAGGCGAGCGCTACTTCGCCGGGATGGCATTCGGCGCACGCCTCCGACCCCAAATATCCGACATAATTCGCGGGTTCCTCCGCCGGGTTACGCGTTCGTTTCGCGGGCGCGATCGCCGTGGGCTCGAGCCGCTTCGGTTCG